>JAZAJI010000098.1:0-10488 GCA_036230365.1 Pseudomonadota bacterium | reverse complement strand
GGTTTAAAGGTTTCACTAGAATTTCCTAGATAGTAGGCATTAATTCATTTCAATACTTCTTTTTTGAGCCCTTCTAATAGCCTCTTTCAAAATATTATAAAAGTCTTTTCCTTGATTATTTAATATCTTAAATGCTTCTTCAGTTGTGCCATTTGGAGATGTCACATTTTCTCTAAGCTCAACTGGACCTAATTCAGATTCTTTAATTAAATTACCAGCACCAATTAAAACTTGTTTAGATATAACATATGCACTTTCTTTACTAAAACCGCCCTCAATTGCAATCTCGGCTAAACATTCTGTTAAATAAAAATAATAGGCAGGACCTGATCCAGAAAAAGCAGTAAATAAATCTATTTCTTCTTCCTTTTTAAGCCAAATAAATTCTCCTACAGAATTAAATATAGATTCTATTACTTTCTTTTGATCACTTTTTAAATTTTTATTCCCCACCAAAGCCGTCATACTATTAAAGACTGATGCGGCAATGTTGGGCATTGCTCTTGTAACACCAATATCTCCTAAAATAGATTCAATCATACTTAAATTAATGCCTGCAAGAATAGAAATGACAGCCGTATTATTTTTTTTGATTATATTTTTTTCCAATCCACTAAAGACTTCTTTGAAATTGTCGGGCTTAGTTGCAACAATTATTATTTGATGACTAATTTCTTTAACCTCATTGATATTGTGATAATGATTTAGATTATTCCTACTTATTAATGCTTTTGTGCCATCGGTTATATTTGGATCAATAATGTCAATTTCTTCAATTAAAATATCCGCATTAATCATGCCTTTAAGAAGGCTGCTACCCATATTACCGCAGCCAATAAATAAAATTTTTAGGTTTTTCATTTTTTACTTTTAAGCTTCGCCTCTAGTCTCAAATAAAACTGAATTTAAAGCTTCTTCACTTGATTTCCCGGCCCATAATATATATTGGAAGGCGGGAAAATATCTATCTATAGAATTTACTGAATCCAAAAGCAAAGTCTCTATATAATCATATGTAAAATTATTTTTATCAAAAAAAGAGCTATTTCTATAAATAACTAATCCATCTTTATCCCAAATATCAAAATGCCCTAACCAAATCTGAGAATTTATTGAAGAGACCAATTCTAATATTTGATTTTTATTCTTTGAATTAAATTTAAGATCAAATCCACATATTATATTTAAACCTTCATAATTATTATGAAATGATACTGCAATTTGATAGTTGTTATGTTTTCCGCAAGCAATAATAGAAACTTCATTATCTGATCTTTCGCAAGTCCAGTCCTGGAGACTAGCGATCAATTCTACAGTATCAAGAGGATCATCTATAAATTCTGTTTCTTTTAATGGAATCATTTTTATATCAACATATAGTAGTTTATAATATCCAATATACTACAATTAGAACAATATTTACATATATAATAAAAAAAAAATAAAAAATTTGGTATAGTTACTAAATGTTAGAATTCTTAATTCATATTGATCCAGTTGCTTTTTCTATAGGTCCACTAGAAGTCAGATGGTACGGCTTAGCATATTTAGCCGGAATGTTATTAGGATTATTTTATGCAAAGTGGATAGTAAAAGAATTTGTTTTTGATAAAAGATCTTATGTAACTATTGAACAAGTTGATGAAATATTTATTTGGATTGTTTTAGGAATTATATTTGGAGCAAGAATAGGATATGTACTCTTTTATCAGCCCGATCTAATCATTAATAATCCTTTCGGTCTATTTGCAATTTGGGAGGGAGGAATGTCATTCCATGGAGGCGCATCAGGTGTAATTATCGCTTTAGTATTTTTTTCAATATCAAGAAAAATTTCTTTACTCCAAATAGGTGATATAGTTTGTGCAGTTGTTCCCATAGGCCTTTTCTTTGGAAGAATGGCAAATTATATAAATTCTGAATTATGGGGAAAAATTACTTCGGTATCATGGGGGGTTGTTTTCCCAAATGCCGGCCCCCACCCTAGGCATCCAAGTCAGCTATACGAAGCATTTTTTGAGGGTATTATCATTTTAATAACTTTACATATAATGATAAGATTAGGTTCATTAAAGAGCCCTGGATTAATAAGCGGTTCTTTTCTTTTACTTTATTCAATTTTTAGAATCATTATCGAAAATTTTAGAGAGCCAGATGCACATATAGGATACATTTTTAACAATATATCTATGGGAATAATTCTTTCAGTTCCATTTTTATTAGCTGGATTAATTTTAATAATTTATTCGCTTAAAAATGAAAAATATTAAAGATATAATTAAAGAAATTATAAAAAAAAGAGGAGAAATATCTCTTTCAGAATTCATAGATATAGCTATGAATGAACCTAATCATGGCTATTACATAAAACAAAAACCAATTGGCTCAAAAGGTGATTTTATAACCGCTCCTGAGATTTCTCAAATATTTGGAGAAATAATTGGCATATGGATACAAGATTACATTAAAAAACTATCATTGAATAAAGATTTTCAGATAATTGATCTTGGCGGAGGAAGAGGAACATTATTGAAAGATATTTCAAGGGTTATAAACAATAAAAATGTTAATTATATTTTTATAGATATAAATTCAAATCTTATAGAAGAACAAAGAAAAAGCATTCCTAACTGTAAACACTTTAAAAATATTTCTGAAATCCCAAATCAACCTAGTATATTTGTAGGGAATGAATTTCTAGATGTTTTTCCAATAAAACAATTCAAAAGAAAAGGAGAGGCGTTTGAAGAGATATTTATTACTCTAAAAAATGATAATTTTATTTTCTGCACTAAAAAATTAGAAGATACTTCAAGCCTTCAAGATATAAATCATTATATTCCGAAGAAAGCAGATTTTTTTGAGATTAATACAAAGATTGAAGAAAAAATTAGCGAAATAGCAAAATTCATAAATAAAAATGGCGGGATATCAATATTTATAGATTACGGTTATACAAATAGTTATGGCAATTCTCTTCAAGCTATAAAAAAACATGAATTTGTTGACCCTATTAGTTTTCCAGGTGAATCCGACATAACATCACATGTTAATTTTTCTCATATAATATATTTAGCAAAAAAATATAATTTAAATTACTTTGGGCCAGCATCACAAAGAGATTTCTTTATAAGAATGGGTGCTAAACTGAGATTACAATCGTTAAAAGAAACTTTAAAAAATAAAAAAGATAAAAAAAATCTAGAAAACGATCTCAATAGAATAATAGGAAAAGAAGAAATGGGTTTACTTTTTAAGGTAATAGCTCTTTCAGAAAAAAACAAATTAATTCCAGAAGGATTTGATTAGTGATCAATCCCCTGCTAAATAAGGCTCAAAGGTTTTTAAAATGAAGTTAGTATCTGGAAATTCTAATAGGGAATTATCTGAGAATATTGGAAAATATCTAAATATTCCTATAGCAAACTGTGATGTAAAGAAATTTGCCGATAAAGAAATTTTTATTGAAATGAATGAAAATTGTCGTGGAGAAGATGTCTTTATAATTCAATCAACATCCTTTCCTGCAAATGACAACCTTATGGAATTATTAATACTTATTGATACTCTAAAAAGAGCTTCATCTAAAAGAATAACTGCTGTCTTACCTTATTATGGATATGCTCGGCAAGATAGAAAACCTGGACCACGAACTCCTATAACAGCTAAATTAGTAGCTAACCTTATAGTAAAATCTGGAGCGGACAGAGTTTTGACTATGGATCTCCATGCTGGGCAAATTCAAGGATTTTTTGATATTCCTACTGACAATCTTTTTGCAGCGCCTGTATTAACTAACGATATCGAGGAAAAAATAAATAATAATAACCCTATGATAGTTTCTCCTGATGTTGGTGGTGTCGTAAGGGCAAGAATTATTGCCAGTAGAATAAATAGTGATTTAGCAATAGTCGATAAAAGAAGAGAGAAAGCTGGTGAGTCAGAAGTTATGAATATAATTGGAGATGTTAAAGATAGATGCTGCTTTATTATTGATGATATTGTTGATTCAGCTGGTACGCTTTGTAATGCAGCTGAAGCGCTTTTAGAAGCAGGCGCTAAAGAAGTTTATGCTCATGTTACTCATGGTGTGTTATCAGGTAAGGCTATAGAAAGAGTAAATAATTCGGCATTAACAAAGTTAGTCATAACCGATACAATTGAAGAAACATCAGAGGTCAAAAAATCAAAGAAAATTGAAACTGTAAGTGTAGTTCATTTGTTGGGAGAGGCTATCAAAAGGATTTCAGAAGAAAGATCTGTTTCAAGCCTGTTTGATTAACTTGCTTTGCGGTCAAAGTGAGGGTATAAGCCCATTGGAGTTTTAAATAAAAAGGTAAAAAATTATGTCAGATATTAATCTGTTAAAAGGTGAAGTGAGAGAATCTATAGGAAAAGCATCAGCTAAGACTGCTCGTAAAAGCGGTATGATACCTTGTATAGTGTATGGCGACAAACAGGATCCTGTTTCAATAAGTATAAATTATATTTCAGCTTTAAAACTGTACAATACAGGCAGGATGTTAACGACTCTTTTAGATCTAGAACTGTCTAATGGAGACAAAATGAAGGTTATACCTAAAGAAATACAAATAGACCCAGTTAAAGATAATATTATTCATATTGATATGCTTCGGTTAGCTGCAGATGCTAGAGTTTCAGTAGAAATTCAAGTTAATTTTGTTGGTGAGGATGATTCTCCAGGAATAAAAACCGGCGGAGTTTTAACTGTTACGAGATACAGTGTAGAATTAGATTGTCCTGCAATTAAAATTCCGGAAAGTATCGATGTGGATATTTCAAATCTTAATATGGGGGAAAGTGTTAAATTATCAGATGTAACACTTCCTGAAGATGTAAATCCAGTCATTACAGATAGAGATATAACTATAGCAAGTGTTACTGCCCCTGTTGAAGAGGTAGAAGAAGAAATTATCGAAGAAGAAGGTGAAGAAGGTGAAGAAGGTGCTGAAGGTGAAGAAGGTGCTGAAGTTGAAGAAGGTGCTGATGGAGATAGCGATAGCGAAAAAGAAACAAAAGATGATGACACTGGCGGTAAAGAAGAAGGTAACGAATAGGGTATAAATTTGTCCATATCAGAAGAAACAATACTTTTAGTTGGATTGGGTAATCCTGGCGAAAAATATAAAAATAATCGTCATAATGTTGGCTTCATGACACTTGATCACTTAACAAATAAACTTAAATTTGGAAGAAGCAGAACTAAATTTTTAGGAAGAACTTCCATGGGATCTTTTAAAGATATAAAATTAATCTCTTTTAAGCCTCAAACTTTTATGAATGAATCTGGTAGAGCGGTTAGAGAGGCCTCAAATTTTTACAAGATAAATCCTGAAAGAATTGTTGTTTTTCATGATGACATAGACCTTACCTTTGGCGATGTTAAGTTAAAAAAAGGCGGAGGTAATGCTGGACACAATGGATTAGCATCAATTGACGAAAATATAGGCACTAATTATGTGCGCTTAAGAGTTGGAGTAAGTCATCCTGGTGAGAAAGAAAAAGTGAATAATCATGTTTTAGGGGATTTTACAAAAGAGGAATATGAAAAATTTGAAAAATTACTTTCAAAAATCCATAAAAACTTTGATCTAATTATTGATGGAAATATAAAGAAATTCCAATCTAGCATGAAATAAATGGGCTTTAAATGCGGAATAATTGGACTCCCAAATGTAGGGAAATCTACTTTATTCAATGCCTTGACACAAACATCACAAGCTCAAGCAGAAAATTATCCTTTTTGTACAATTGAACCTAATATTGGAGAAGTTGATGTTCCAGATCAAAGATTAGATAAATTATCAGAAATTAGTAATTCTGAACAAACTATACCAACAAGAATAACTTTTGTTGATATTGCGGGCATTGTTGAGGGTGCCTCTAAAGGAGAAGGATTAGGCAATAAATTTCTTGCAAATATAAGAGAGGTTGATGCCGTTATTCATATAGTAAGATGTTTTGATGATGAAAATATAACTCATGTAAATGGAAAAATAGATCCCATTAAAGATATAGAAATTATCAACACAGAATTACTTCTTGCAGATATAGAAAGTTTAGAAAACAGGATTCCTAATCTGGAAAAAAAAGAAAGAGGCGGCGATAAGGAGGCTAAGGAGAAAATAAATCTAATTGAAAACATACTAACAGATTTAAATGAAGGAAAATTATTTACTAATACTAATCTAGATGAAGATCAAAGAAAATACCTTAAAGAGTTTCAACTATTAACAACAAAAAAGACTTTATATGTTTGCAACATTGATGAAAAAAGCATTAATCAAGAAAATGATTTTGTAAAAATTGTAGATAATTATCTCAATAAGGAAAATTATAACAGGATAATTATTTCTGCAGATATTGAAAGTCAACTATCATTACTCGATGAATCTGATAAAAACGAATTCCTTGAATCCCTAAATTTAAGTGAGCCTGGTTTAAATAAATTAATACGAGAAGGTTATAATGCCTTAGAATTAATTACTTTTTTTACTTCAGGCCCAAAAGAATCAAAAGCATGGACAATAAAAAGAGGTTCTTTGGCGCCACATGCAGCAGGTAAAATTCATACTGACTTTGAAAAAGGATTTATAAAAGCAGAAACAATTAGTTATGAGGAGCTTAATAAAATTGGAAATTTTTCATCTGCAAAAGATAATGGAAAAGTCAGATCTGAAGGAAAGGAATATCAAATCAGAGATGGTGATGTTGTAAATTTCCGATTTAATGTTTAACTAATGTACCTCTGACCAAAGTCTTCTAGTAGTAAAGTACATCAATAAAACAAAAATAATTAAGAAACTCATAACAATAAACCCCAATCTTTTTCTTTCTTCCATTTCTGGTTCTGATGTCCATGCTAAGAAAGCTGTTACATCTTTAGACATTTGATCAATGGTGGCGGTTGTACCATCTTCATATTCAACTGATTCATCATATAAAGGTTGCATCATTGCTATTCCTGATCCAGGAAACCAAGGATTAAAACTAAGAGAATCACTAAGCTCAAGATTTGCTGGAGTTTCAAGGGCATATCCTTGCAATAAGGAATAAATATAATTATAACCTCCCGACCTAGCCTTAACAATTAAAGAAAGATCTGGAGGATAAGCGCCATTGTTAGAAGCTTTCGCAGCTTCCTTACTCTCATAGGGAGAAGGAAAGCTATCACTTAAAATTCTAGGTCTTTCAATTAGGTCCCCATAATCATCAAATCCATCCTTAATCATGTAATCTGCAGCAAAAACCTTAGCATCTGCTTCGGTATATTCGGGTCCACCTGACTGAACTAGATTTCTAAATGATAATTGTTTCATGCTATGGCATGAAGCGCAAACCTCTTTATAAACTTGATATCCTCTTCTTAATTGAGCTCTATCAAATGTTCCCATAGGCCCTTCAAAAGAAAATCCGGGTTTTATATTTTCATAAGTTTTTTCGCTAGCGCCTATTAGATTAACAGGAAGAAATAGAGAAAATAAAAGTGATGATATTGAAAAAAAATAATATATTTTAAAATTATTAATCAACTTTTTCTCCTATTCAACGCCTACAACATCCTTATTTAAAGTAGGATTCGAAATTCCAATAGGCATTGGTTTAGTTGTTTCGAAGCGACTTAATAAAGGCATTACGACAAGAAAGAATGCAAAATAATATATCGTACAAACTCTAGACAAGAAGAGATATATTCCTTCCGGAACAACACCTCCTAAATATCCTAGCATAAGACAATCAATAAAAAATAATACAAAGAAATACTTATAAATAGGCCTATATCTTGCAGACCTCACCTTCGCGGTGTCTAACCAAGGTAAGAAAAATAGCACAGCAATAGATCCAAACATTAACAAAACACCTGCTAATTTATCTGGGACAGCTCTTAAGATCGCATAAAAAGGTAAAAGATACCATTCAGGAACTATATGAGCAGGGGTAACCATTGGATCTGCTTCTATATAATTATCAGCATGTCCTAATATATTTGGATTATAAAAAATAAAATAACAAAACAAGACAAGAAAGACTGTATAAGCGAAAAAATCTTTTATAGTATAATAGGGATGAAAAGAAACTGTATCTTGTTTTCCCTGAACAGAAATACCTATTGGATTATTGTTTCCAGGAACATGTAAAGCCCAAATATGCAGCAAAACTACTCCGAAAATTATAAAAGGAAGAAGATAATGAAGACTAAAGAATCTATTAAGTGTTGGATTATCAACTGCAAAACCACCTAAGAGTAACTGCGTTAATGTATCTCCAATGATTGGTAATGTACCCACTAAATTAATAATTACAGTAGCTGCCCAAAAACTCATTTGCCCCCATGGAAGAACATATCCCATAAAAGCAGTCATTATCATCAAGAAATAAATTACACATCCTAAAATCCAAATGACTTCTCTTGGCTCCTTATATGATCCATAATAAAGCCCTCTAAACATATGAATAAAAACTGCCAAAAAGAACATTGATGCTCCATTAGAGTGCATATAACGAATTAGCCAACCATAATTAACATTACGCATAATATGTTCGATACTATCAAAGGCGTTTAGTGCGGTTGGAGCATAATGCATAGCTAAAATAACGCCTGTTATAATTTGTGTAACAAGACACATTGTAAGAATAAATCCGAAGGTCCAAAAATAATTCAAATTCTTTGGCGTTGGAAATTGAAGCACATGCTCACTAGTGAATCTAATTAAAGGTAGCCTTGTATCTAGCCATTTTGTAAGGCTATATTTAGGTTCATATTGATAATCACTAGCCATTTCTATCCTATTTTAATTAAATTTTCATTTACAAATTGATAAGGAGGAACCTCAAGATTAGTTGGTGCAGGTCCCTTACGTATTCTTCCAGAAATATCATAATGTGATCCATGACAAGGACAAAACCAACCTTCATAATCACCTTGATTAGCAATTGGAATACAGCCTAAATGAGTACATACACCAAGAACTATAAGCCACTCTTTATTCTGCACTCTTTCTGAATCTTTTTGAGGATCAGGTAAGCTTTCATTGTCATCTTTTTCGGCTAAAATTATCTCTTCTTCAGTTCTTCTTCTAATATAAACAGGCTTACCTCGCCAAGCTATCTTTAAAAAACTTCCTGGTTCTATTGAAGAAATATCAACCTCAACAGAAGATACTGCCTTTACCGATGCATCAGGATTTAACTGGTCAATAAGAGGCCAAGCAACTGCAGCAGCTCCTACAGCACCAAAAGCTCCCGTAGTGATATATAAAAAGTCCCTTCTTGTCGGTTTATCATCATCTATTGTATCAGACATAAAGGTTCCCCGCATAATATAAAAGATGTTTGATGTATCTATTATTACGCCCAGAAAGTAAAGAAAATATTACAATGTGCGACATAATTGAGCATTAAGTTTTAGAACTAATAATTGATTTCATTCTCTCAAATAATGCAAACTTGTCTGCGGTAAAATCAGTATCTACCCACCAACTCTCCACATCATCTAAAATTTCACCAAGTAAAGGACCTTCAGGAACCCCCAAAGCCAATAAATCTTTAGCTTTAATAGGAAAAACAGGTAATTCAAAAGATTCACTTATTGCTAGTAAAGCTCTCCATTGTACTGAATTAGAAATTTTATTATCCCTAGCCCAATTAATTCTTACTAAATTGTTAAAATTATCTTTACCTATTTTATAAATCTCCGCTCTTACCTCTTTAATAGATAAATAGCTTTTTACCTTATGATTCGAATTATAAGTTTCTTCAAATATCTTCTTTTCTCTATTAGAAAAAGAAAAATTAGTTAATAAGGATAATGAATCATATTTCTTTGGCACGAGTAAAAAAAACCGTATTAGTAAATCTGGTTCAAAAAAATTTTCACCATCAATTTTTAAAATTCTTTGATAAGAACTTATATCCACCTCATATCCAAAAATAGTATCCAAAAAATCTATATTTTTCATTAATTCGATAGTTTTCCCAGAATTATCATTTTGAATAATTTTAAAGAATTCCTGATGAATTCTCTCTGATGATAATTTACTTATTTTATTTTTATTGTTTCCAAGAATCTTTATTATTGCTGGGTCAATTATAGATTCATAAATTGAAATGAATCTAAATAATCTTAACATTCTTAAATAATCTTCATTTATTCTGGATTCAGGATCTCCAATAAATCTAATTTTTCTATTTTTTAGATCATTAAGGCCATCAAATGGATCAAATAAATCTCCCTTATCGCTCATATATAGAGAATTTATTGTAAAATCTCTTCTAGCGGCATCAATTTCCCAATCATCAATAAGCTCTATATCAGCATGCCTACCATCATGATTCGTATCTTTTCTTAAAGTTGTAATTTCAATTTTCAATTCTTCTAAATTAATGCTGACAGTCCCATGGTCGATACCTGTAGTAAAAGGCTTATAACCATTTTTAGTGAGTAACTTAATAACCTCATTAGGTGGG
>JAZAJI010000097.1:0-9205 GCA_036230365.1 Pseudomonadota bacterium | reverse complement strand
GTAGTGTCGATTTCATGGATGTTAGCCCAAAGCAAACAGTTTCTGTCGCCGCTTCTTTGATTCCATTTTTATAGAATGATGATGCAAATAGAGCTTTAATGGGTTCGAACATGATGAGGCAAGCAGTTCCTCTTCTAACTAATGAAGCTCCTTTAGTTGGAACAGGTATGGAGGGATTAGTTGCTGGGGATTCGGGATCAGCTCTTATTGCTAGTAAAGATGGTGTTGTAGATCAGGTAGATTCTCAAAGGATAGTAATACGTTCAGATGGAAATCTTGACGAAGGTGATTTAGGTGTTGAAATATTTAATCTTAAAAAATTTCAAAGATCAAATCAGTCGACTTGTGTAAATCAAAAACCGTTAGTAAGAGTTGGTGATGTAATAAAAAAAGGCGATGTAATAGCAGACGGACCTTCAACTGATAGAGGTGAACTTGCTCTTGGTAAGAATGTTCTTGTAGCTTTTATGCCTTGGAATGGATATAATTTTGAAGACTCTATTTTATTGTCTGAGAAACTTGTTAAAGATGATGTATTTACTTCAATTCATATTGAAGAATTTGAAATAATGGCAAGGGACACAAAGCTTGGATCTGAGGACATTACAAGAGATATACCTAATGTTGGAGAAGATGCTCTAAGAAATCTTGACGAGTCAGGCATAGTATATATTGGAGCAGAAGTTAAGCCAGGAGATATACTTGTTGGAAAGGTAACGCCTAAAGGTGAAAGTCCAATTACACCCGAAGAGAAATTACTTAGAGCGATATTTGGAGAAAAGGCTTCTGATGTTAGAGATAGCTCTTTAAGGCTTTCTCCCGGAACTAACGGGACAGTAGTAGATGTTAAGGTCTTTAATCGTCATGGTATTGAGAAAGATGAAAGAGCTCTTGCTGTAGAGCAAGAAGAGATTGAAAGACTCTCAATTGATAGAGATGATGAAATTAAAATTCTTGAAAGAAACATTTATTCTAGATTAAAAGATATGTTAGTTAATAAAGTAGCTGTATCAGGACCGAATATAGCAAAAGGAAATAAGATTACTTCAGATATTCTTGATGAAACATCAAATATATCTTTATGGGATTTTGTTTTACAAAATAATAATAATCAAAAAGAACTAGAAGCTATTAGATTACAGTATGAGAACGCAAAAAATCTAATAGAAGGTAACTTTCAAGATAAAGTCGACAAAGTAAGTAGAGGTGATGACTTACTTCCTGGTGTTATGAAATGTATTAAAGTTTTTGTTGCAGTTAAAAGAAAGCTACAGCCTGGAGATAAAATGGCTGGGAGACACGGTAATAAAGGAGTTATATCTAGAATACTTCCAGTAGAGGATATGCCTCATTTGGCAGATGGAACTCCTGTTGATGTTGTTTTAAATCCTCTTGGCGTACCTAGCCGAATGAATGTTGGTCAGATTCTTGAAACACATCTTGGCTGGACTTGTGCAGGGTTAGGAAAGAAAATAAAAGATTCTTTAGACAACTATGAAAAGAGTATGGATGTTTCTGGAGTTAAAGATCTTATTGAAGAAATATTCGAGGATGAATCTTTAAAAAATTATAAGGATGGAGAATATATCGAGTTAGCGCAGACATTAACAAAAGGTGTTCCAGTTGCCACGCCAGTCTTTGATGGAGCAAGGGAGTCAGATATCGTAAATTTACTTGAAAAAGCAGGTTTAGATAACACAGGTCAAGTTGAACTTTACGATGGAAGGTCGGGATTGAAATTTGATAGACCTGTTACTGTTGGATATATTTATATGCTTAAACTTCACCATCTAGTTGATGATAAAATTCACGGAAGATCTGTTGGTCCATATAGTTTGGTTACTCAACAACCTTTAGGGGGCAAGGCTCAATTCGGCGGTCAGCGTTTTGGAGAAATGGAAGTATGGGCTCTTGAAGCATATGGAGCAGCTTATACATTACAAGAGATGCTGACTGTAAAATCTGATGATGTGGCGGGAAGAACTAAGGTTTATGAATCTATAATAAGAGGCGAAGAAAATTTTGAAGCCGGTGTTCCGGAAAGTTTTAATGTTTTAGTTAAGGAAATGAGATCTTTAGGTTTGAATGTTGAATTACAAGAAGATGAAGTAAATTAATTTTAAAGTTTATTTAGTTAGGTAGGAAGTTATGAATAAAGAAGTTTTAGATATTTTTAATCAAAATAAAGCTGCACAACATTTTGATCATATAAGAATAGGAATTGCTAGTCCGGAAAAAATACTTTCCTGGTCATATGGCGAGATTAAAAAGCCAGAAACTATAAATTATAGAACTTTTAAACCTGAAAGAGACGGCCTTTTTTGTGCAAGAATATTTGGACCTGTTAAGGATTATGAGTGTCTCTGCGGCAAATATAAGAGGATGAAATTTAAAGGGATAGTATGTGAGAAGTGTGGAGTTGAGGTTACATTATCTAAAGTTAGAAGAGAGAGGATGGGTCATATAGAACTTGCATCACCCGTTGCTCATATTTGGTTTTTAAAGTCTTTACCTAGTCGTATAGGTTTAATCTTAGATATGATGTTAAAGAATCTTGAAAAGGTCTTATATTTTGAAAGTTTTATAGTAATGGATCCAGGATTAACACCTCTTGAGAAATTACAATTATTATCTGAAGATGAATATATTGACGCTCAAAACGAATATGGTGTAGACAATTTTAAAGTAGGAATAGGAGCGGAATCAATAAGATTGCTTTTAGAGGAATTAGATCTTGATGAGTTAAGTGAAACAATTAGAAAAGAAATAAAAGAAACTACAAGTGAATTAAAGCCGAAGAAATTAGCAAAAAGACTTAAGGTAATTGAAGCGTTTAGGGAGTCGGGCAATAAACCTGAATGGATGATTTTAAAAACTATTCCTGTAATTCCACCTGAACTAAGGCCATTAGTTCCTTTGGATGGTGGAAGATTTGCAACATCGGATCTTAATGATCTTTATCGAAGAGTTATTAATAGAAATAATAGATTAAGAAGGCTTATGGATTTAAGGGCTCCTGATATAATTATTAGGAATGAGAAAAGAATGCTTCAAGAATCTGTTGATGCTCTTTTTGATAATGGTAGAAGAGGTAGAGTGATAACTGGATCTAATAAGAGACCTCTAAAATCATTGTCTGATATGTTAAAAGGCAAGCAAGGAAGATTTAGACAAAATCTTTTAGGTAAAAGGGTTGATTATTCAGGAAGGTCAGTCATTGTAGTTGGTCCTGAATTAAAACTACATCAATGTGGCCTACCTAAGAAACTTGCATTGGAACTTTTTAAACCTTTTATTTATTCAAGATTAGAATCTCTTGGACTATCTTCTACTGTAAAGCAGGCAAAGAGAATGGTTGAAAAGCAGACTGCAGAAGTTTGGGATATTTTAGAAGAAGTAATAAGAGAGCATCCTGTTCTTCTAAATAGGGCGCCAACTCTACATCGATTAGGTATTCAGGCTTTTGAACCAGTTTTAATTGAGGGTAAAGCGATCCAATTGCATCCACTAGTATGTGCAGCATTTAATGCTGACTTTGATGGTGACCAGATGGCTGTTCATGTTCCTTTATCTCTTGAGGCGCAGCTTGAAGCAAGGGTTTTAATGATGTCTACAAACAATATTCTTCATCCAGCAAATGGCGATCCAATTATAGTTCCAAGTCAAGATATTGTTTTAGGTTTATATTATTTATCTCAGCTTAAGCCTAACGAACCTGGTGAAGGTAGATATTTTGACAATATAAATGAGATTAATTTTGCTTTAGAAAATAATGATATAACGCTTCATACTAAGATTATTTTTAAATTAAATTCAGATAAATACGAGGAATCGGAAAAAATTGAGACAACTCCTGGAAGAGTTTTAATATCAAAAGAATTACCCGAAAATGAAAATATTAATTTTGATGTTGTGAATAAATTATTAACAAAAAAAGAAATATCAAGAATGATTGATGATGTTTACCGCCATTGTGGACAAAAAGAAACTGTAATTTTTTGTGATCACATAATGAAGCTTGGCTTTGAACATGCTTGCAAGGCCGGTATATCTTTTGGTAAAGATGATATGATTATTCCTGAAGAAAAAGTTAGTCTAATCGAAGAAACTAATGTTTTAGCAAAAGAATTTGAACAACAGTATATTGATGGTTTTATTACTAGAGGCGAAAAATATAATAAGGTTGTTGATGCTTGGGCTAAATGTACAGATAAAGTTGAAGAAAAAATGATGAATAAAATTTCTTCATCTGAAATAGATGATGAATCTAATAGAGAAATGCCAATTAATTCAATTTACATGATGGCACATTCAGGAGCAAGAGGCTCAGCAGCTCAAATGAAACAACTTTCTGGTATGCGCGGTCTTATGGCCAAACCTTCTGGAGAAATCATAGAGACGCCAATTATTTCTAACTTTAAAGAAGGTCTTAATGTTTTAGAATATTTTAACTCAACTCACGGAGCAAGAAAAGGTTTAGCAGATACTGCTCTTAAAACAGCTAACTCAGGCTATTTAACACGAAGGCTTGTAGATGTTGCTCAAGACTGTATCGTTGTAGAAGAGGATTGTAAGACAAAAAATGGTTTAATTATAAAACCTGTTATTGAATCCGGTGAAGAAATGGTTTCCTTGTCAGATAGAGTTCTGGGAAGAGTTCCTTGTGACGATATAATTGACCCTGTTAGCAATGAAACTATCATTAAAGCTAGTAAAATTATTGAAGAAAAGGACCTTATAAACATAGATAACTCTAACTTAATTGATATGAAAATAAGATCAGTTCTTACTTGCGAGACAAAAAACGGTGTTTGTGCAAAGTGTTATGGCCGTGATTTAGCCCGAGGTACTCCAGTAAATATTGGTGAAGCTGTGGGCGTTATAGCGGCTCAATCAATTGGTGAACCAGGCACACAATTAACAATGAGAACCTTCCATATTGGAGGTACTGCCCAAGTTATGGATGATTCTTATATTGAATCTAATATTGATGGTAAGGTTAAGATTGAAGAATTAAATGTTTTAGAAGATTCTGAAAAACGTAAGATTGTAATCGGGCGAACAACTGTGATTTGCGTTGAAGATGAATTTGGAAATGAAAGATCAAAACATAAATTAACTTATGGGTCTCAATTATTAGTCGAAGATGGTCAAGAGGTGAAAAAGAACGACAGATTAGCGCAATGGGATCCATATACTATACCTATTATAACTGAATCTTCTGGCATTATTGAGTTTGAGGACTTAAGAGAAGGAATAAGTTTGAGTGAAATTTCAGATGAATCTACAGGAATTAAACAAAAAGCTGTTATTGATTGGAAGAACTCTTCAAAATCAGCATCACTTAAACCTGCTATTGTTATAAAAGATGAGAACAATAATCCTGTTGTAAATAATTCTGGCCGAGAATCAAGATATCTTATGTCCGTAGAAGCCATTATTTCTGTCAATGATGGCTCAAAAGTAAATGCTGGAGATGTCATTGCTAGAATTCCAACTGAAGGTGCAAAAACAAGAGATATTACAGGTGGTTTACCAAGGGTAGCTGAACTTTTTGAGGCAAGAAAACCTAAAGATCATGCTGTAATAGCTGAATGCACTGGAAAAGTTGAATTTGCAAGAGATTATAAAAATAAAAGGCGTATAGTAATTCATCCTTCTGATGAAAGTGAGGAAGAAGCGAGTTATTTAATTCCAAAAGGGAAACATATTTCAGTTCAGGATGGAGATATAATAGAGAAAGGCGAGTACTTAATTGACGGAAATCCAGCCCCGCATGATATTCTTTCTATTTTAGGGCTTGAAGCTTTAGCAAATTATCTCGTTGATGAAGTTCAAAATGTTTACAGACTTCAGGGTGTGACAATAAATGATAAACATATTGAAGTTATTACAAGACAAATGCTTCAAAAGGTAGAAGTTTTAGAATCCGGCGATAGCTCTTATCTGGAAGGCGAACAATTAGATAAAGGTGAAATTGAAGAAATTAATGATAAATTGGGCAAAGAAAAGAAAGAATTAGTTAAATTTAAACCACTTCTTCTTGGTATAACAAAAGCTTCTTTGCATACACGCTCCTTTATTTCTGCTGCTTCTTTCCAAGAAACAACAAGAGTTCTCACTGAGGCAGCTGTTGCTAGAAAATCTGATCATTTAATTGGTTTAAAAGAAAATGTTATTGTAGGAAGGTTAATACCTGCTGGAACAGGGAGCTCGATAAGAAGGCTTGAGGCAGAGGCAGCCGAAAGAGATTTAAAATTAGCTCCTTCAATTGAAGAATCTCCAGAATTAATAGAAGCTGAAGGATCTTAAAAAATTATCTTTTTTGTTGACTGTAAAGGTTTGTAGAGCTACTTAAACAGTGCTTATGGCAGGTCGTAGGAAATTCCTAAACACTGTCGCCATTCGCCAGTTTGTTTTTTGTTTAAAATATCCTTAATTAAAGGATAATTAAAGGTTTGTTATGCCAACAATTAATCAATTAGTTCGGAAAAGAAGAGCTAAAGTAGAGAAAAGAAATAAAGTGCCAGCTATGGAAGCATGTCCTCAGAAAAGAGGTGTATGTACAAGAGTTTATACTACCACACCAAAAAAACCTAATTCTGCTTTAAGAAAGGTTGCAAGAGTTAGGCTTTCTAATGGTTTTGAGGTAACTAGTTATATTCCAGGTGAAGGCCATAATCTTCAAGAACATTCAGTGGTCCTTATTAGAGGTGGAAGGGTAAAAGATCTTCCAGGTGTCAGATATCATATTTTAAGAGGTGTTCTTGATACGCAGGGTGTATCTGATAGGAAACAAAGAAGATCAAAATATGGCACAAAGAGACCTAAGTAATTAATAATTTTGAGATAAAAAAAGATGTCTAGAAGAAGAAGAGCAGAAAAAAGAGAAATATATCCTGATCCAAAATTTGGAGATCTGGTTATCTCCAAATTTATGAATAATCTAATGATTGATGGTAAGAAATCTGTTGCCGAAAGAATAGTTTATGGCGCTTTAGATATTATAGAAAACAAATTAAAGACTGATCCAGTAAAAATTTTTCATGATGCAATAGAAAATGTTATGCCGGCAATAGAGGTCAGATCTAGAAGAGTGGGAGGGGCCACTTACCAGGTTCCAGTGGAAGTTAGACCTGATAGAAGAAAAGCTTTGGCTATTAGATGGATTATTTCTGCAGCAAGATCTAGAGGAGAAGATACGATGGGAGACCGTTTATCTTCAGAACTAATAGATGCAGCTAATAACAAAGGAAATTCAGTTAAAAAAAGAGAAGATACCCATAAAATGGCAGAAGCTAATAGAGCTTTCGCACATTACCGTTGGTAGTAGAGGATATCATGAGCCGTTCAACACCATTAAATGATTATAGAAACATAGGAATTATGGCTCACATTGATGCCGGTAAAACAACAACGACTGAACGTATTTTATATTATACTGGTAAAAGTTATAAAATTGGCGAGGTTCATGACGGTGCTGCAACTATGGATTGGATGGAGCAAGAACAAGAAAGAGGTATAACTATCACCTCAGCAGCAACGACATGTTATTGGCAAGACAAAAGAATAAACATTATTGATACTCCTGGACATGTTGATTTTACTATTGAAGTAGAAAGATCTTTAAGAGTTTTGGATGGTGCTGTGGCCGTGTTTGATTCTGTTGCAGGAGTTGAACCTCAATCAGAAACTGTTTGGAGGCAGGCAAATAAATATAATGTTCCAAGAATGTGTTTCATTAATAAAATGGATAGAATAGGTGCAGATTTTTATAGATGCGTTGATATGATAAAGGATAGATTAGGCTCAAATCCTCTTGTTATACAGTTACCTATAGGTGCCGAGAGCAATTATGAAGGCATTATCGATCTTATCACAATGAAAGAAATTATCTGGAAAGAGGAAAGTTTAGGGGCAGAATTTGAATATAAAGATATAAGGGATGAACTAAAGGATGAAGCTGAGAAGTATAGAACCTCTTTAGTTGAATTGGCTGTTGAACAAGATGACAATATTATGGAGCAATATCTTGATGGAAGTGAACCAACAGAAGATGATTTAAAAAAATGCATTAGGGCTGGAGTTTTAAATCAATCATTTGTTCCTGTTTTAAATGGAACTGCCTTTAAAAATAAAGGCGTTCAACCATTATTAGATGCTGTTGTAGATTTTATGCCTTCACCAATTGATGTTGAGGCAATTAAAGGCGTTAAACCAGATTCCGAAGAAGAAATTGTTAGAGAGTCATCTGATGAAGAACCTTTGTCCCTTTTAGCTTTTAAAGTTATGAATGATTCTTTCGTAGGTAACTTAACTTTTGCCAGAATATATTCAGGAGTTATTAATTCTGGTGATACCTTGATTAATACTGTTAAAGGAAAAAAAGAAAGAATTGGACGAATGCTTTTAATGCATGCAAATTCTAGAGAGGAAATAAAAGAAGCTTACGCAGGTGATATAATTGCTTTAGTTGGGCTTAAGGATACTACGACGGGAGATACACTGTGCCACAATGAAGATCAGGTAGTTTTAGAGCGTATGGAGTTTCCTGAGCCAGTTATTGAAGTCGCAGTGGAACCAAAAACAAAAGCAGATCAAGAAAAAATGGGCTTAGCTTTGCAAAGATTAGCTAAAGAAGATCCTTCTTTTAGAGTCGCTTCAGATGAAGAATCCGGACAAACGGTTATAAGTGGCATGGGGGAGCTTCATTTAGATATTTTAGTGGATAGAATGAAAAGAGAATTTAAGGTTGAAGCGAATGTAGGGGCTCCTCAGGTAGCTTACAGGGAAACCTTATCAAAAGAAGCTGAAATAGATTATACACATAAGAAACAATCAGGTGGCGCAGGTCAATTTGCTAGATTAAAAATAGTTGTCAGTCCAGTTGAACCGGGTGAAGGATATGAATTTATAAGTGAAATAGTTGGTGGAAACATACCAAAAGAATATATACCAGGGGTCTCAAAAGGGATTGAAAGTATTAAAGAGACTGGGGCTCTAGCAGGATTCCCTATTATTGATTTTAAAGTTAGACTAATTGATGGCGCTTATCATGATGTCGATTCAAGTGTGATGGCTTTTGAAATTGCTGCACGTGCTGCTTTCAGGGAAGTTTGTAAAGATGCTGGAATTAAATTATTAGAACCGATGATGAGTGTTGAAGTTGTAACACCTGAAGAATATCTTGGTGATATCATTGGCG
>JAZAJI010000096.1:0-3582 GCA_036230365.1 Pseudomonadota bacterium | reverse complement strand
CCAGCCCCACCCATTCCTATATTCTTCATATCAGCAAATCTAGAATTAATTAACTTATTGTAAGAATCATTAATAGGAAATCTCCATACTTTATCTCCACTAAGCTCACCAGCCTTTGTTAGATTATCTGATAATTTATCATTATTTGAAAATAAACCTGAAATTAAATTTCCTAATGATATAACCATAGCTCCCGTCAGAGTAGCTAAATCAATCATAACCTCAGGGTTAAATCTTTTTTGAGTATACCAGAGCGCATCCGCAAGAACTAATCTTCCTTCTGCGTCTGTATTTTGGATTTCTATTGTTTGCCCAGACATAGATTTTACAATATCACCTGGCTTTTGAGCCTTACCATCCGGCATATTTTCAACCAACCCAACAACTCCAATAGCATTAACTTTTGCTTTTCTTTTTGCTAAAGATAGCATTGTTCCAACTACTGCCGCAGAACCGCCCATATCCCCAATCATTTCTTCCATTTTATTGCTTGGTTTAATAGATATACCACCAGAATCAAAGCAAACGCCTTTACCAACAAAGCATATAGGTTTAGATTTCTTAACCTTAGCGCCATCCCATCTCATTAAGACTAATTGGCTTTCATGCTGACTGCCTCGTCCAACACCAAGAAGTGAATCCATTTTCAAAGATTTCATTTTAGTTTCACCAAGAATTTCTACCTTTAGACCATATTTTCTTAATTTTGATATTCTTTTTGAATATTCTTTAGGAAATAAAACATTGCTTGGCTCATTAACTAAATCTCTAGTAAAATAAACACCTTCAGCAATAGATTCGTATCTTGTAAAAGATTTATTTAATTTAGAAAAATTAGAATTAATAATCTCTATAGATGGAGAAATGTTTTTATCCAAATTTTTAGTTTTATATTTATTGAATGTATAAGAGGCTAGAATACTTCCAAAACCTAACCTTAATATCTTTTCATCATCTTTAATTTTTTTATCTATAAGGATATTAACTTTCTTTCTTTTCTTTGATTTATTAAGTTGAGTAACCTTTCCGCCAATCTGTTGAAAATCATCATAATTCACTTCACTTAGTTTTTTCCCCAAACCATATACGAATATGCTTTTAGTTTTTTTATGAAGGAAATTATTTATTTCAATTACTTCACCCTTATTAAAATTAAATCCTTTATTATCAATAGCTTTATATATTTCAGAAAGAATATTTTTTTCTATTCCAGTCTCTTTTAGATAGCTCTTGTTAGATGAAATTATAAAAATTGCATCTGATGTTTTGCTTATATTTGATGTAAATTTAACTTGCATATAATTCTCCAAAAAATCAACTAAGTATCCATTTTATAACTTTTCTGATATTAGTGTATAATCTAACAATAATGGCAAGTATAGATAAATATATTATAAAAAAACTAGCGATATCACTTATTGTGGTATGTATTGCAATGCTATCTTTAGCTTGGTTAACCCAAGTTCTAAGAATGCTCGATGAGGCAATAGTAAGAGGGGCCAGTATACCTGTTTTTTTAAGTCTTACTTTTGCTGTAATGCCAAATATTCTATCTCAAATACTACCATTAGCTTTATTTATTTCATCTATATTTGTATTAAATATAATGGGGAAAGATAATGAATCTATTATTTTGCTTACATCAGGTGTTAATAATTTTAGAATTCTAAAACCTTTTATAATATTTTCTACTGCAATCACTATATTATTAGTGACGATTTCACTTTATTTGGCTCCAGCAGGAATGAGATATTCAAAACATAAAATGCATGAGCTCAAAAATGATTTATCAAGCACTATACTAAGGGATGGATTATTTTCTATGCCAGCTAAGGGTTTAACAGTTTATGCAAAAGAAAAGAATATAGATAATTCTATTACTGGTGTTTTAGTTCACGATAATAGGAATCCAAAAAATTCTATAACATATACCGCAAAAAAGGGGCTTTTTATTAATGAAAATAATGAACCTAAGTTAATTTTAATTGAAGGGACGATTCAACATAAAAACTCTCTAAAGCCTGAATCAGGTATAACAACAGTTTCATTTGAAAAAAATGATTATTCATTTGCTGAGTTTTTGCCTGAAAGTGAAAGATTTAATTTTGATTCTAGTCAACGATTTATTAATGAACTTTTTTTCCCAAAAAAGGGTGATTTATATGCTGAAGGTAGAATAAATAATCTAAGAGCTGTGGGTCACCATAAATTATCGCAACTGCTTCACCCATTAATTTTTATTCTTTTTTCATTTTGTTTTCTAATAAATAAAATACAAAGCAAAACTAATCCAATATTTATCAATACAATTGCAATTACCTTAGGTTTTTCCTTCCAAATATTAAACTTTTTTCTGCTTGGCTTTGCTCAATCAAGCCCTATAGGGATCTTAATGTTGTATTTATTGCCTTTTTTATGTCTTTTTTCTGTTTTATTTTTTTTCAAAGAAAATTTTGACTTCTTTAAAAAGGACTAAGCAATGAAACTAACTAAAACGTTAGCCGGTTATTTTTATAAAAGATATATTTTATCTTTATTATATTCTTTATTAATTTCATCAGCTTTTGTTCTGATTATTGACACCGCAGAAATGGCTAGAAGGATATCCAAAAATGGAGAAGGAGATATCTTACTGGCATTAAATTTGGCTTTATTAAAACTTCCTGAAATGATATTAGAAATATTTCCTTTTATAATATTATTTGCTTCATTAGCGACTTTTTATGATCTTTCAAAAAATTCAGAATTAATAATATTTAGAGTTAGCGGAGTTTCAATTTGGAAATTTTTAACTCCAGCGGTAATTGTTGTTCTGACTTTAGGTATAATTATAATCGCTATTATTCAACCATTTATTGCCTTATCATCAGAAAAATTTAAACAGTTAGAGGCTCGTAATATAAGGGGTCAAATTAATCTAATAACTCTATCCGAAAACGGGTTGTGGTTAAAAGAAGAGAATCCAAATGAAAATAAATATTACATTATTCATTCTCTGGGTATGAATAAAGAAGGCTCTAATTTGGAGGATGTTATCTTTTTTGAACATTATGATGATGGCAGCATTATAAGAAGGATAGATTCAAAAAGCGCACTTTTATACAATGGCCAATGGATATTAAGCAAAGCATGGATAAAAGAGGATGAAAAAAGCTATTATAAAGAAAAATTACGAATCAAAACAAATCTATCATCTGATCAGATACAAGAAAATTTTTCTCCCCCTGAAACAGTATCTATATGGTCTTTGCAAAATTTTATTTCTATTGCTGAAAATGCAGGTTTTGCTTCACAGAGACATAAAACAAAGTTTTATAGCTTAATATCTTTTCCCTTTTTTTTAATTTCAATGGTTTTAGCTGCAGCACCATTTTCAATAAATTTTATTAGAACAAATAAAGTTAATTATTTAATTTTTGCAGGTATATCAAGTGGCTTGGCAATATACACTTTATCCAGTGTAGTTCAGGCTTTTGGGGCCTCGGGAGCAATTAACCCATTATTATCTGCCTGGGCAACACCTGTTATTACAATTTTAGGATCAATAACAGCATTATTGTATATAGAAGAAAGTTAAAGAAA
>JAZAJI010000095.1:0-12809 GCA_036230365.1 Pseudomonadota bacterium | reverse complement strand
AAGTTTTCAGTTATTATGGTTCGCGTGGCAAAAAAATTGATATTTAATGAAATTATTCCATTAGAAAGTGATTTTTATAAAAATAATCATATTTCTAATTTTTTAGAAAAAGAATTTAATAAATTATAAGAGAGGAAAGATGGAGAATTTTATTTATCCTGGAATTTTAAGTAGCATTGCATTGCTGGTTTATTACTTTACCCTTTTTAAAGCCGGTATAGCACGTGCTCAATTTGGAATTAAAGCACCATCCCATGACGGCCCAGAAGAATATGTTAGAAAGGTTAGGGTGCACCATAATACTTTGGAGCATTTAGTATTATTCCTTCCAGGGTTATGGCTATTTTCTTTTGCTGTAGATCCAATTTGGGCAACAATAATTGGTGTAATTTGGCCAATAGGAAGGTTACGTTATGCATTTGATTATTATAAAGATGCAGAAAAAAGAGGGCCCGGATTATATTTTAGTATGCCTCCAATCTATATTTTTGTAATTGGTTCTGCGGTAGGATTTCTTTTAAAAATTTTTTCATAGAGGTTTATATGATTAAATGGGGTGTCTTAGGAACTGGATCAATAGCAAATACTTTTATTGAATCTTTAAAAACATCAAAAGAATCTGAGTTATTTGGCATAGCTAGCCGTTCAGACAAAAGAGCAAAAGAATTTTCTTCGTTGCATAATTGTTTGGGGTTTAATGAATATGATGAATTATTAAAACAAAAAGATGTAAATGCTATATATATCGCAACCACTAATAATTCTCATTTTTCTCTTACATTTCAATCCTTGATGAATAATAAGCCTGTATTGTGCGAAAAGCCCTTAGCTATGAATTCATCAGAAGTAATGATTCTTATAGATCTTGCTAGAAAAAAGAATTTATTACTTATGGAGGCATTTATGTACAGAATGCATTCTCAGACTGATAAAATAAAAGAGATAGTAATATCCGAATTCTTAAATAAGAAAGTTATAATAGATGCTTCCTTTGGTTTTGAGGCAAGTGTTAGTAATGACCACCGTCTGCTAAATCCAATACTTGGAGGAGGTTCGATTTTGGATGTAGGTTGTTATCCTATGTCGATGTCAAGAATGTTAATTGGAATAATTAATGGAAAGAGTTTTTCAGACCCAATAGATTTCAAAGTAAAGAGTGAACTGAATGAAGAAAATATAGATTTATATTCTCAAGCATCTTTAACTTTTGAAAACAATTCTATAGCTAAGATAGCTTCCTCAATTAATAAAAACCTAGAGAATTCAGTTAAAATTAGTGATGGTAATAAATCTCTTATAATTAACCAACCTTGGCATTGTGGAGAATATACTAATAAGGTTTCAGAAAT
This sequence comes from Pseudomonadota bacterium, assembly GCA_036230365.1. Taxonomy (GTDB): domain Bacteria; phylum Pseudomonadota; class Alphaproteobacteria; order MED-G09; family MED-G09; genus AG-430-B22. The sequence goes on along the minus strand of JAZAJI010000095.1, from coordinate 11,460 downwards.
TTTATTAATAGATAAAAATAAAGAAAGTAAGAGTTTTTCTATTGAAACAAAAGAAAGTATTTATTCAAATGAAGTTAATCATTTTGTTCAAACTCTTAATTCTGTAAAAATTGAATCTGATAAAATTTCTCACTTAGATAGTTATGGAAATGCTGTCAGCTTAGATGTATGGCGAAAAGAATCTGGAGTTAAGCACCCCTTCGATTCTCCTGAGAATAAGAATTCTGCATTTTTTTTACCTATAATGAAAAAGAATGAATGTTTAATTCCGAAAGAAAGAATAAAAGGACTAAATAAAGATATATCAAGAATTGTGTTTGGTTGTGATAATCAATTGAATATAAATCATGCTTTTGCGATGTTTGATCATTTTTATTCTTTGGGCGGGAACGCTTTTGATACAGCATATATTTATAATAATGGAAAAAGTGACGAATATCTTGGAAGGTGGATTAAATCCAGAGAATTATCTGAAAATATAGTAATTTTAGGGAAGGGCGCTCACACACCTGACTGTTATCCAGATAAAATTCGTATTCAACTTCTTAAAACTTTATCAAGATTACAAATAGAATCTTTAGATATTTATTGCTTACATAGAGATAATGAAGAAATTCCAGTCGATGAATTTATAGATGCTTTAGATTCTTTAAAGAATGAAGGTTTAATAAATATTTATGGAGCATCAAACTGGTCTCTTAAAAGATTTGATAAAGCCAATGAATATGCAAAGTCTTCTAAAAAGGAACCCTTTAGAATCTTAAGTAATAATTTTAGCCTTGCACGAATGTTAGATCCTGTTTGGGATGGATGCGAAAGTTGTTCTGACGAAGATTTTAAAAATTATTTAGAGAATAAAAAAATGCCAATTTTTCCTTGGTCTAGTCAAGCAAGGGGATTTTTCCTTGATAAAGAATATTTAAGTAATGCGCATCACCCAGCTAACCCTAATAAACAAGAACAAGATCGCGTTTGGGGTGATAAAAATAATATTGAAAGAAGAGAACGCTGTTACTCAATTGCAAAAAAGAAAGGATTTAAGGCTATAGAAGTTGCTTTGGCTTTTGTTCTGCAACAGAAATTCCCTACATTTCCCTTAATTGGACCTAGAACTTTTTTTGAAACAGAAAGTTCTATTAAAGCATTTAAGGTGAATTTAACGGATGAAGAATTGAAGTGGATGGATTTACAGTAATTAATCCACTAGCTCATATGTTCCATTTAAATTGTTACCGCGTACAGTTATTTCATTATTTTCCTTCATTCTTTTAAGGTGGGCAAGTGTTGACATCGCAGCTGCAGGATGAAGACCTATATCGACATCTTTGTAAATTATCTTGACCATATCCGGAATCTTTTTATTTCCTAATTTAATGGCTTCCGTAATTTGTTTTTCTCTTTCCATTCTATGTTCAATATATTTTGAAACTAGTTCTTTTGCTCTTTCAATAATAGGCCCATGTGTTGGGTAGTAATTATTCTCAGATCTCATTAATAATTTCTTTAGTGAATTTATATAGTCATTCATATTTCCATCAGGAGGAACAATTACTGTAGTGGACCATCCCATTACATGATCTCCTGAGAATAAGACATCTTCTTCCGCTAAGGAGTAACAAATATGATTAGAAGTGTGTCCTGGGGTATGAATTGCTTCTAAAGTCCATTCATCAGTTTCTATTATATCTCCATCACTTAATTCTATATCACCTTTAATATCTTTGTCATAACCTTCTTCAAATTGATCTTCAGTTTCAATATAATTTGATATATTTTTGAAATATATTTTTGCTCCTGTTTCCTCTTTTATCTTTTTTGCTAACGGAGAATGATCATTATGATTATGGGTTAACAATATATGGGTAATGGTTTGCCCTTTAGTTGATTTAACTATTGCGTCAAAATGTTTTTGATCAATGGGACCAGGATCTATTATTGCAAGATTTTCCTTTCCAATTATGTATGTTCCTGTTCCGGTAAAAGTAAAAGGACCAGGATTATTTGCGATAATACGTCTAATTAAAGGGGTAATCTTATCGCAATTACCATATTCAAATGAATCTATAAAATCTTCTGGTGACATTAGAATAAATAAAAATTTTCCCTAAAAAACAAAAAATGATACCAACCTTTATATTTTTAATATTAGTTAATAAAAAAAGATATTATAAAAGATTATGAAATATATTTCTACAAGAGGAAATGCACCTGAATTAGGCTTTGAAAATGTTCTTTTGGAAGGCTTAGCAAAGGATGGTGGTTTATATATTCCAGAGATTTGGCCTAGTGTGGATTACAAAAATTTACCTAAAGGACCTTATTTTGAACAGGCTGCATTCATAATTCATCCATTTGTAGATGATTTTGTTAGTAAAAAAGAGCTACTTTCTTTAACAGAAAGGGCTTACTCCCAATTTCCTTTAGATGATGCAGCTCCTTTAAAAGAGATTCAAAAAGATAATTATCTTCTTGAACTTTATCATGGGCCTACTTTGGCATTTAAAGATTTTGCTATGTTACTTTTGGCTGAATTTTTCAATTTTTCTTTAAAAAAGAAGAATAAGAAAATAACTATTTTAGGAGCGACTTCAGGTGATACTGGAAGTGCTGCTATTGAGGCATTTAAAGATAGTGATCATGCTAATGTATTTATTCTTTTTCCAGAAGGCAGGGTCTCAGATATACAAAGAAAACAAATGACCACTGTTTCAAGTCAAAGTGTTTATCCTATAGAAGTGAATGGAAATTTTGATGATTGTCAAAACCTAGTAAAGAATCTGTTTGAAGATTTAGAATTCAAAAATCAATATAGCCTTGCAGCAATTAATTCAATTAATTGGGCAAGAGTAGCAGCTCAAATTGTTTATTATTTTACTTCTTTTCAAAAAATAAATGCAGAAAAAGTATCTTTTTCAGTTCCGACAGGAAATTTTGGAGATATTTTAGCAGGATGGGTAGCAAAAAAAATGGGATTACCTATCGATAGATTAATTGTTGCCACTAATAGTAATGATATCTTGCATAGAGCAATATCAACAGGTGATTATTTTCAGGAAAAGGTGCAAGCAACAATCTCGCCAAGTATGGATATACAAATTTCTAGTAATTTTGAAAGATTGCTTTTTGAATCTTTGAATAGGAACCATAAAGAAATGGCTTCATTAATAGAAAAATTAAAGAATGAAAAAGGTTTTACCATAAATCAATCATCTCTTGAATTTATCCGCAACGACTTTGATTCTGGTAATGCTAATGAAGCTCAAATTAGGAATACTATAAGATTAATTTATAATGATACAGGAATTATAATTGATCCACACACAGCCGTAGGTTTTTTTGCTTCAAAAGATAAATTAAATAAATCTTTTCCTATGATTAATTTAGGGACAGCAGATCCAGCAAAATTTCCCAATGCCGTAAAGGATTCTATTTCAATAGAGCCGAATATTCCTAATAAGCTAGATAAAGTATTAAAAAAGGATGAAAAATTTGATAAATTAGAAGACGATCCTGATGCCCTGAAAAGCTATATTATGAATAGGGTTAAGTGATGAATTATCTTATTAAGAAACTAACACTAATATGTGTATTAGTAATTTTTAAAGGTGTCTCTTATGCAGACATAATCACCTTTGATTCTCATATTGATATTCCTTTTGATTATATGGAAAACTCTAATCATGATCCCGGTAAATTCACAGATATGCAAGTTGATATCAATAAAATGAAAGATGGGGGTCTAGATTCTGCTTTTTTTATCGTGTATGTGCCCCAAGGGAGCTTGACCCCAGAAGGATTTGCTAAGGCTAAAAAATTAGCTGAAAAGAAATTTACTTCTATAAGAAAAATGACAGAGGTATATTCCTCTGAAATCTCTTTGGCGCTCAACCCAGAAGACATTCGCGCTGCTAAAAATAATAATAATCTTTCTGCAGCAATAGGCATAGAAAATGGTTATGTAATTGGTAATGATATTTCCTTATTAGATTATTATTATAAATTAGGAGCTCGTTATATGACTTTATCCCATATAGGGCATAATCAAATAGCTGATAGCTCAATCCCGAGTAAAAAGCTAAATGATGATAAGAAGATGCATTTTGGTATCTCCTCTTTTGGCAAAGAAGTAATATTAAGAATGAATGAGATTGGAATGATTGTTGATATTAGCCATACTTCTGAAGAAGCGGCACTTGATGCAATAGAAATTTCCAAAGCTCCTGTAATTGCTTCACATTCATGTGTTAAATCTATAGCCAATCATCCTAGGAATATTTCTGATCGCGTATTAACTGCACTTGCAAAAAATGGTGGCGTGATTCAGATTGTTGCTTTCCCAAATTATGTAAAGGTTGATAATGAAAGGTTTTTTCAAATAATCAATTTAAATAAGAAAGTAGCTTCATTATATGAAGATAAAGAATTTATTCCTTCAAAACATATGGAAAAGAAAGAATATATTGTAGGAATGAAAGATATAAATACTGAATACCCATTACCTTCAATTGATGATTTGATAGATCATATTGATTATGTAGTAAATCTTGTTGGGATAGATCATGTTGGATTATCCTCTGATTTTGGTGGTGGAGGAGGTATAGATGGGTGGATGGATGCTAGTGAAACAAGTAATTTAACCAATAAGTTATTTTCTAGAGGTTATTCTACAAGTGATATCGAAAAAATTTGGGGAGGAAATATATTCCGAGTTTGGAATGAAGTTGAAGCAATAGCTCAAAATTATTAAGCCAAACCACTTTTTTCAGATAGAAAACTAAGATTAAGCCCCATATCTTCAATAGATTTTCTCCAAATTAGATTATGATCTTTGTTAAATATAACTTCATCATTACCGTTATAATTTAGCCAATCATTTGATTTAATTTCTTTATCTAATTGTCCTGGAGACCAACCGCAATAACCTAAATAAAGATTAGCCTTTATTTCATCTTCTTCATCACATAAGAAAGCTAAAGATTCTTTTGTGGTATTTAAAGAGCAATTGATGCCTTCAATTTTTGTACTACCTGTTAACTTTAGTTCTGAATTATGGATTATGAAACCTTTATCCATCTCCACAGGTCCGCCATTTAATACAGCAATATCGTTTCTGTTACTAGTTGTTTCTAGCTTCATATTTTTAAGGACTTCTTTAATGTTTATTTCGAAAGGTTTATTAATAATTATACCTGTAGCACCTTCTTTTGAATAAGATGTTATTAAGATTACTGATTGTTTAAATCTAGGGTCAGGCATTGAAGGCATTGCAATTAGGAAACTTCCAATTAATGATTCTGTTTTATTCATTTTATTACGAAAATTAGTGACTATTAAATATCTTAATATATATACTATATATTCTGTATTTAGGCAGTTTTTTAAAATCAAATTTTAATTAGGAGATTATTATGGCGATACAAGAAGGAGATTCAATTCCTGAATCAACTCTTCATCATATGACGGAGAATGGACCAACCCCAATTTCAACTTCAGAACTTTTTACAGGAAAAAGAACAGTCCTTTTTGCTGTACCAGGCGCATTTACTCCCGGTTGTTCGATGCAACATTTACCAGGTTATGTTGAGAATTCTGATGCTATATTAGGCAAGAATGTAGACCAAATCGTTTGTTTGTCAGTTAATGACCCATTTGTTATGGCTGCGTGGGGAAATGAAAAAGGCGCTGATAAAATTTTAATGGTAGGTGATGGTAATGGTGAGCTTACAGATTCTTTAGGTTTAGTAATGGATGGGAGTGGCTTTGGACTAGGTAATAGATCTTTAAGATACTCTATGATTATTGATGATAATTCTCTAACTAAATTGAATTTAGAGGAAAATCCAGGAGAAGTTTCTGCATCTAGCGCAGAAACAATATTAGAGCAATTATAATTTTTCTAATGCGGAACGAGCAAGATAATCAGCTTGCTCGTTTCCTTCATTTCCAGCATGCCCTTTAACCCACTGCCAATTTATATTTTTTTCACTTATTGCTTCATCAAGACGAATCCATAAATCCTTGTTCTTTACAGGTTTTTTATTAGATGTTTTCCAGTTATTTTTTTTCCAATTTGATATCCATTTTGTTATTCCGTCTTTTACATAATTTGAATCAGTATAAAGAATTATTTCATTCTTATTATCAAAGTATTCCAGTGCTTTTATTGCGGCCATAAGCTCCATACGATTATTAGTTGTTTCTTTCTCACCCCCAGAAAGTTCAACATTATTATTTTTATGTTTAATAAAAACTCCCCAACCTCCTGGTCCAGGGTTTCCTGAGCATGCTCCATCAGTATATATTTCTACTATATTAGTCATTTAAGCCCATATTGAGATGCGCTAGAAATAGTCTTATTAAAGTTAAGAATCTTAATAAAATCTTTAGGATTCTTAGGTATAACAACTGCATTCTTTTTTTCGCTTCTCCAATCATTTAATCTTGTTAAAAGGAACCTTAAGGATGATGCAGAACATAAGATTGGCAAGTTTTCTATTTCATTATTTTCCAACTTCCTAATTGATTGATAACCTTTTAATAGGTTTTCAGATAATGATAAGTCAAAACCTTCTTCAGTAAAGCACCATGCATTAATACAAATTCCCAAGTCGTAGGAAAAGAAGTCAATACATGAAAAGCAAAAATCTATTACTCCTGAAATATTGTTTTTTTCAAATAATACATTATCTGGAAACAAATCAGCATGAATTATTCCAGAAGGTAAATCTTTAGGCCAATTTTTTTTAATTCTATTAAATTCATTCGAAATGTCGTTATTAAGCTCTGAGCTTATAGTGTTAGCTGTTTCGGTGGAATTTATTATTAATTCTTCAAAATTATTAATAGATATTGGATTTTTTCTTTTAATATTTAATTCTTTCCCTTTTAGATGAATTTTAGCCAAGACACTTCCCACTTCAAATGTCTGTTCCGCTGTAATTTTTTGTGAAGAAGATCCATTTAGGAATGATAAAATAGATGCCGGTTTTGAACTTAACTCTGATATCAATTTATTTTCCTTATTTCTTATAGGAAGAGGACAATTAATTTCGTTTGAAGATAAATGGAACATAAAATCTAAAAAGAAAGGTATATCCTTTTTTTTAACCCTATCTTCATAAAGTGTTAGAATGTAAGTTCCTTTTTCCGTAGTAAGTTTATAATTTGTATTCTCAACACCCTCAGATATTTCTTCAAAACTCTTTAATTGACCTATTTGGTACCTTTTCAAGAATAAGATTAATTCTTCTTTATTAACATGTGTATAAACAGCCATTTAGCACTCATTTAATATTTTAGGTATTTTAAAAGTAATATTTTCATTAGCAACAGAGATGTTGTTAATTTTTAATTCAAATCTATCTTGCATTTCCTGAATAAACTCTTGAATTAGTGAATCTGGAGCACTAGCGCTTGCAGTTAAGCCAATTTTATTTTGCTTTTTTATTTCTTCCCAATCAACTTCAGAAGTGTTTGATATTAAAAATGTTTTTTTACACCCAGATTTTTTTCCTACTTCAACTAACCTTAATGAGTTGGAAGAGTTATTGGCTCCTATTACATAAATTATGTCACAATTTTTAGCTATCGATTTAATAGCCATTTGTCGATTTGTAGTTGCATAGCAGATATCTTCTTTTGGAGGCTGCATTATATTAGGAAATAATTTCTTTAGTTCATCAATTATTTCTTTTGTATCATCAACTGATAAAGTTGTTTGAGTTATTAAAGCAACTTTATTGTAATTCGACTTTTTAATTTTATTAATATCATTTTTATTTTGAATAAGTGTAATTACATTTTGAGGAATTTGACCCATTGTACCTATAACTTCTGGATGCCCCTCATGACCAATAAGGAAAATATGTGCACCTTCCTTGTAAAGTCTTTTTGCTTCATTGTGCACCTTAATTACTAATGGGCATGTGGCATCTATGTAAGGCATATTTTTTCTTTCTGCCTCTTTAAGAACTTTCTTAGGTATGCCGTGGGCAGAAAATATTACATTAGACCCTTCCGGAGCATCTTTAAGGTCTTCAATAAAAATAACGCCTTTTGTCTCTAAATCCTTAATAACCCAAGGGTTATGAACAATTTCATGCCTAACATATATCGGTGCTCCGTATTTTTTTAACGAAAGCTCAACTATGTTGATAGCTCTATCAACCCCTGCGCAGAATCCTCTTGGTTGAGGTAAATATAATATTTTTTTTAATTTTGTTTTCATTTTATTTTTGATTTAACTAATATAACAAAAATTATACAATTTATTTATTCTTTTAATGGAAACTGCCTATGTTTAGAAATCTTTCTTTCATTATAATTCTTCTAACACTAGTGAGTTGTTCTAATTCAGCTGACTTTGATCCTGGTCCTTGTCCAAGGGCGGCAATTTTAAAAGGATATGAATCGAAAGATGTAAGAAATTCGAATCTAAAGATTGAATTAAATAGAACCATAATGATCTGTGAATATAATCTAAGAAGAAAGACTATTAATTTTGATTTAGGAATCTTTGGTGATGTTATTAATTCTGGTAACTCGTTTATTGATAATTCGAATTTTTCAATTTTTATATCATTTGTTGGCCCCGGCGATACGGTAATAAATAAATGGTCAAAAAGGGTCAGTGTTGACCTTAAAGACCAGACTATTAGCTCATTCTCAATTCCTGCTGAAGGCTTACGATCAAGAATAGAGGAAGGACGTACAGGATCATCTTATAAGGTTCTCGTCGGGCTAGAATAACTAAATTGACAAAAACATTAATGTGTTTAAAAATTAAATCAGAATCGATTTTGATTCTATTTATTTGCGGGAGAGACTTTTTAGCGCCGAAGGAGCAACCGCCCTCGGAAACTCTCAGGCAAAAGGACCGCAAATAATTTAAAACTCTGGAAAGTAAGTTTTATACTTCTCCGACGGGGTAAGCAACTTTAGTTGTCAAATCTCTCAGGATCCAATGACAGAGGAGGGCAGTTGGAAACAACTTATTCTGTCATGGTGGTATTATGTCTGAAGTTATTCAGGGTTTTGAAGAAAATTTAAAGAAAACTCCCTTATTTGAAATGCATAATTCTTTTAGAGGAAAGATGGTACCTTTTGCAGGTTATTCCTTACCTATCCAATATGAAACCGGCATTATTGCAGAGCATATCCATACAAGAAAAGAGGCAAGTATATTTGATGTTTCTCATATGGGGCAAATCAAGATTACAGGCCCAATGATATATGATGCTATGGAAAGAATTTTGCCTGTATCTTTTTCTGAAATGTATCCTGGCCAAATTAAATATACTCAATTCTTAAATGAGGAAGGAAAAATTATTGATGATTTAATGGTCTATAAATCTACGGAAGGTGATTATGTCTGGTTAGTAGTTAATGCGGACTGTATCGAAAAAGACCTCAGTCATCTAAATCTTTATCTTAATGAAAATTATTCAATTGAACTAATTCAAGATAGATCATTAATTGCTCTGCAAGGTCCGGAATCATCAAATATATTATGTAAATATTTTCCAGATATAGAAGATATACCCTTCATGTCAGCTGGTTGGTTTGATTATAAAGGCCAGCATTTTTTTATTTCGAGATGTGGTTATACTGGTGAAGATGGATTTGAGATATCTATAAAGGATAAAGATTCTGAATCATTTGTAAGTGAGTTATTAAAAAATAAAGAAATTAAATTGGCTGGATTAGGAGCTAGAAATTCTCTTAGAATGGAAGCTGGATTATGTTTATATGGCAATGATATTAACATAAATATATCACCTGTTGAGGCCGGTATAAATTGGTCAATATCTAAGGAACGAATAGAGAATGGAAATTTTTTAGGGCATGAACATGTTAAGAGCGATATTAAAAATGGTGTCTCTAAGAAACTTATAGGGTTAAACCTTCTAGGAAAACTTCCTGCTAGAGAAGGGGCAGATATATTCAATTTGGATAAAATTAAAATAGGTATGGTTACAAGCGGAGGATATTCTCCAACACTTAAAACCCCAATAGCTATGGGTTATATTAGTGAAGATAATATTAAAGAAAATGATGAAGTTTTATTAAGCGTAAGAGGAAAATTGATTCCAGCCTCTATAACTAATCTTCCTTTTGTTAAACATAATTATTTTAGAGGAAAAAAATAATGTCAGATACTTATTTTACTAAAGATCACGAATGGATAAAAATTGAAAACAATACTGGCATAGTGGGGATTACGAAATATGCAAGTGAGCAACTAGGCGATATTGTTTTTGTAGAGCTGCCAGAAAAAGGAAGCCAAGCAGAAAAAGGAAAAGATATAGCAGTTGTAGAATCTGTTAAGGCTGCTAGTGAAATTTACTCACCCGTCTCTGGTATAGTAATTGATACAAATGAAAATCTAAATGATGCGCCTGAAGTCGTAAATGAAGATCCTTCCGGAGACGGCTGGTTTTATAAAATTGAGATAACTAACTCTGAAGAAATTTCTGATTTAATGTCTGAACAAGAATATTTGGAACTTATAGGAGATTAAATTATGCGATATTTACCTTTGACAGATAAAGATAGAATTGAAATGTTTCAAACGATTGGAATTAAAGATATTGATGATCTTTTTAGTAATATTCAAAAAAAAGTTGATATTAATCCTGATTTAAAATTGCCTAATCATATGACTGAAATTGAGGTAGAGAAAAATTTATCAGAACTAGCGGGAAAAAATTTACACGCAAATAATTCAGCTTTTTTTCTTGGGGGAGGCTCATATAATCATCATATACCTTCAAGTGTTGATCATATCATTCAAAGATCAGAGTTTTTGACTTCTTATACCCCTTATCAACCAGAAATTTCACAAGGTACATTGCAGTATTTATATGAATTTCAAACTCAAGTTTCTTTACTTACGGGCATGGATGTTTCTAATGCATCGATGTATGATGGCTCAACTTCAACGGCAGAAGCTGTTTCTATGGCAAAGAGAATAACAAAAAAGAATAGAGTTGTTCTCTCTAGCAGTATTCACCCTCACTACGCTCAAACAATAAAGACTGTTTCTGGTATTTCTGATGAAGATTTAAATTATAAGGGGGATATTTTAGAAAACTTAATGGATATCGAAAGCCAAATAGATGAAGATACAGCCTGTGTTGTCGTTCAAAATCCTGATTTTTTTGGTTCTTGTCATGATTTGTCATATTTATCTGAGCTTATTCATAAAAAAGGGGCTCTTTTAATTGTTGTAGTAACAGAAATATTTTCTTTGGGGGTAATGAAATCACCAGGTGATATGGGAGCAGATATAGTCGCTTGCGAAGGGCAATCTTTGGGTAACTCATTAAATTTTGGAGGTCCTTATGTAGGTTTACTATCTACAAGAAAGAAATACTTGAGACAATTACCAGGACGGATAGTAGGAGAATCAGAGGATGTTGATGGGAGGAAAGGATTTGTACTTACTTTATCTGCTCGTGA
>JAZAJI010000094.1:0-16011 GCA_036230365.1 Pseudomonadota bacterium | reverse complement strand
AAAGATGTAGGCGATTTTGTAAGTATTGTTTTATAGAGTTTTTGTGATAATTCAGAATTTTTATTCTCCAGTCTCATAAAAATTTCTTCAAGTTCATTACCACTAAATAATTGCTCAATTTCTTCAGAAATATTTTTAAAATCTGAAATTCCAGGTTCGGTATTATATTCTTTTATGATTTTATCAGGAGATTCCCCTTTTGATAATTTGCTTATTATTTCTTCGTAATTTTTAGATTCTATATAATACTTCGCTATACCTAGATAAATTGAATCGGCTGCTATTAATCTACTACCTGTTAAAGCTAAATACATTCCAGCATTATTATCTAATCTTGATAAAAAATAACTTCCTCCTACATCAGGAAATAATCCAATTCCTGTTTCCGGCATTGCAAAAGAGAAGTTTTCTCCAGCTATTCTATGTGAACCATGAACTGAGAGACCTACGCCACCACCCATCACTATTCCATTAACAAAGGAAATATAAGGTTTAGGAAAAGATTTAATTACCTGGTTAAGTAAATACTCTTCATAGTAAAACCCTGTTGCCCTTTCATCACCATCTTTTCCCCACTCGTATAACGCTCTAATATCACCACCTGCACAAAAAGCTTTATTTCCAACTGCTTGAACAGCAACTGCTAAGATTTCATCATCTTCTGCCCATAATTTTAATTTTGGATAAATTTCTCTAACCATATCGAGGGTTAGAGCATTTAAAGCTTCTGGTCTATTTAAGGTAATAAGACCAAGAGAACCCTTTTTTTCAAGAAAGACTTCTTCAGCACTCATTTATTTTCCTTAAGAATCTCTCTCGCTATAATAACTCTCATGATTTCATTTGTGCCTTCTAATATTTGATGAACCCTCAAATCTCTGAGATTTCTTTCAAGAGGATAATCTTTTAAATATCCATAGCCGCCATGAATTTGTAATGCTTCATTTACGATATTGAAACTAGCATCAGTAACAAATCTTTTTGCCATTGCTGCTGACATTGTCTTGTCAGAAGAATTTTCATCAACTTTTCTTGCAGCTTCTCTTAGCATCAATCTTGACGCTTCTAGATCAGTTGACATATCTGCTAATTTAAATTGAAGAGCTTGAAATTCTTGAATCTTTTTTCCAAATTGTTCTCTCTCACCTACATATTTAACTGCTTGTTCATAAGCAGATTGAGCTGTTCCAAGAGAGCATGCGGCTATATTTAATCGACCTCCGTCTAATCCCATCATAGCTATTTTAAAACCATCACCTTCGTTTCCTATAAGATTTTCTATAGGAACCTTACAGTCTTCAAATATTACCTGAGACGTTGGTTGAGAATTCCATCCCATCTTTTTTTCTTGGCTACCAAATGATAAACCTTCTGAGTCTTTATCAACAACAAGTGCTGAAATAGAATTTTCATCAGTTTTTACCATCGTCACATAAATATCTGAAAATCCTCCTCCAGAAATAAATGATTTTGTCCCATTTACTATATAATGATCACCAGATTTTTCTGCTTTTGTTCTCAGGCCTCCGGCATCTGAGCCAGCGCCAGGTTCTGTAAGGCAATATGAGCTAATTTTCTTAAGAGTACATAAATCAGGAACAAAACGCTCTTTTAAATTAGTATCACCGAAATTATCAATCATCCATGTTGCCATATTATGGATAGATAAGAATGCAGAAGTTGAAGTGCATCCCTGGCTTAAACCTTCAAAAATTAATGTTGAATCTAATCTTGATAGTCCAGAGCCGCCCATATCAGGAGATACATATATTCCTGCAAATCCAAGTTGAGCGAGTTCCTTTAATATATCGACTGGTAGAAATTTTTCTTCATCCCATTTTTCTGCATTGGGAGCCATTTTTTCTAAAGCAAAATTTCTTGCTACATCATAAAAGGCAGTTTGTTCTTCAGATAGTTTCATAATTTCCTATAGTAATAATAAATTATAAAAAAATTCTAATAAAAAGTAGATTACTATTTATTTTAATAATTTTAATTTGATAAAAAATTTGGCTAGTTAATTTTATTCATAACATCACCAAAGAGATCTTCATCAGATATTAACTCTTTAGTTTTCTCTAAAGGTTTTGATACCCATGTTTCATTAATTAAATCTCTCCATGATATATTATTATTGGTACCATTGCCTCCCCAGGAACCACACCCTAATGAGAATGTTTGCCTCATTCCATTCCATAAATTACCGCTATTAGAAGCCGCTTGTGGTTGATTTACCATTACTCTAGATGTTTTGGTAATATTGGCTAATTTCATAATATTATCATCACTAGTTGAATAAATACCACATGAATGACCTTGCCCTTGATAAGATTGAATATTATTAGTCAACTCTATAGCGTGATCAATATTTTCCGCTTTATATAGAGCCATAACAACTGATAATTTTTCGCCTGAGAATAAATGTTCTGGGCCCCAACCTTCTTCAGGAACTATATAAAATTCAGTTTCTTCAGGAATACTTATATCTGCCATTTCAGCAATTTTACTTGCTGGTTGAGCAACGATAGCAGTATTTAAGTGACCCTCTTCGTCCCAAATTGTCTTTAATAATTTATCCTTTTCCTCTTCATTTACTAAATAACCGCCTCTTTCTTTAAACTTATTAAGCATATCTTCATAAATATCATTAACCAAAATTACTGAATTATCAGATGAGCAAGAAGCTGCTAGATCTAATGTTTTAGAGATTTTTATTTTATCTGCTGCATCATCTAAATCTGCTGTTTCGTCAACAGTAATTACCGCATTACCTACGCCAACTCCTAAAGCAGGGGTACCACTCGAATATGCAGCATTAACCATTGCCCCTCCGCCAGTCGCAAGAACTCTATCGCATTGTGCCATAAGTTCGTTAGTTAATTCTAGAGAAGGTGTTTCTATTCCAATAACTAGATCTTCAGGTGCACCACATTTCTTAATTGCGTCACGCATTAAGTCGCATATTTTTTTATTAGTTAATTTAGCTCTTGGATGAGGTGCAACTATTATAGAGTTCCTTCCTTTAATTGCATGTATAGCTTTAATAACAGGTGTAGCTTCAGGATTAGTGGAGGGAGCTAAAGCACCAATTATGCCCATTGGTTTAGCTATTTTTACAATAGCTCTTTCTTTATCCTCTTCCAAAATGCCAACGGATTTATCATCTATTATGTCCATTAATGTGGCTCTAGTCTTTCTCTGTATCTTAAGAAATTTACCGTCATAGTTACCTAATTGAGTTTCATCGACAGTAAATTGAGCTATTTCCTCGGCGATACCTGGTCGAGCAACAGACCAAACCATAGCACGAATTAGCTCATCAACTTGTTCTTGAGTATAGTTTTCTATCTGGCTTTGAGCAGACCTAGATCTTTTAATTAATTCCTGCATCTCCTCCTTGGGAGAAAGACCTGTTTCAGTAACTTGTTTATCCATCAAAAACCTCCTTAAATTAAGTATTTTAATGTGTAGAATGCTAGAATATTACACAACATTATATTGTTAGTCCATTAATGATTAGTTTTACAATAATAGTTAGTCAGAGATCCTTAAAAGCTGTTTACCTTTATTTTTTCCCTCGAAAAGTCTTTTCAATGTATTAGGTGCATTTTCAAAGCCTTCTTGAATATCTTCCTTACAATTTATCTTTCCTTCTTGAATCCATTGCTTAAGTTTTTTCCTGGCAACACCAGCTTCAGACATAAAATCAATAACGATAAAACCTTCCATTGTGGCCCTTTTAAATATTAGATTAGCATAATTTTCTGGTCCAAAATTGCTATTATCTGTTTTATGACGTGAGATTATTCCGCAAATTGCAATCCTAGCATTCATTGCAATATGAGCTAGGCATTCATTGAGGATTCTTCCTCCAACATTATCATAGAGAACATCAGCTCCATTGGGGCATAATTTAGATAACGCTTTATTAATATCCTCTGATTTATAATCTATAGCTCCATCAAAACCAAATTCATTTATAAGCATTTCACACTTTTCTTTTCCACCGGCAATTCCAATGACATTACAGCCGGATATTTTAAAAATTTGTCCAGCTATAGAACCTACGCCCCCAGCAGCACCTGTAACTACTACCGTATCACCAGGTTTTGGTTTACTAATTTTAGTAACTCCAAAATAAGCAGTTAATCCAGTCCCTCCCAAAGCGCCTAAATATTTTGTAGCCATGCTCTCATCTTCAATATGTTCAAGCTCTTCCTCTTTTAAAATTGCATGAGTTTGCCAACAAGTTTGTCCTGTTACAATTTCACCTTTTTTAAATTTTTTAGATTTGCTCTCTAATACTCTAGCAATACCACTACATCTCATTACATCACCAATTTCAAGAGGAGCGACATAGTTAGATATATTTTCCATCCAACCTTTTTGGGCAGGTTGAAATTCAATTACTAAATTTTCTAATAAGACTTCTTTTTCTTCAATTTCTTTTAATTCTTCTTCTTTATATTCAAAGTCATCATCAGAAATTAGTCGACCGATAGGTCTTCCTGCTAAAAGAAATTTTTTATTAATCATTGGACTTCCTATTGTGGAAATTAATTAGTTATGATTGTGCAAGCAGATATACCAGGAGCTCCATATACATGTGTATAAGCTGCCTTTGGATTATTAGGAACTTGCCTTTTACCACCAGCTCCTCTTAACTGAACACAGTTTTCATAGACTTGTCGAAGGCCAGATGCTCCAACAGGCTCCCCATTAGCAATACACCCACCATCAGTATTAATTGGTAACTTGCCATCAATTTTTGTATCTCCATCATGAAGCATTTTTTCCTGATCACCATCCTTACAAAACCCATTTTCTGCCATATGCATAATTTCTGCACCTGATTCTGTATCTTGAAGTTGAGCGAGGTCAATATCATCATGACTCATACCTGCCATTTCAAAAGTAGCTTTTGCAGCACCAACAGTAGGGCTAGGTCCTCTGTCAATTTCAAGAGAAGGACTAAATACTTCAAATGATCCAAGAGGTCTTGATCTGAAAGCAGCTCCTTTTAGAAAAAGAGGGTTTGATGTGTATTTACTTGCTTTATCAGCTCTACAAAGAATTAAAGCAACTGCACCTTCAGCAGGTGAACAAAACATAAATTTAGTTAATGGATCTGAAACCATCATACCATTTAAAATATCTTCTTTAGATACTGGTTCTCTTCTCCATGCATTTGGATTTAAAGAACCATTATTAAATGCTTTTTCAGCAACTAAAGCTAGGCTATCAGAGCTTATTCCATAATCATGCATATATCTTTGAATCTTCATGCCAAAAAATTGAGTTGTTAGCATTAATCCAGTTTCTCCATACCATCTTTGTAAACCTGAAGCCTCAGGATCAGCATTGAAAGCACCTCTTGGATGTTTATCAAAGCCAACAGCCATACCTATATCAAATTGCCCTGATTTAATTGTCGTATAAGCCGATAAAAGAGCCGAACCACCTGTAGCACAACCATTTGAAACATTCATAAAAGGTATACCTGTTAAACCTAATTCACTTACCATGGTATCAGCACTACCTGCTGCTGCAGATCCGCCATAAGCAAATTCTATATCTTTCCACTCTAATTCAGCATCAGAAAGAGCTTCTTTAGCAGCGTGAACTCCTTGTTGAAGACCCGAAATACCTTCGGTTCTTCCAAAAGGATGAATACCTATCCCAACTATTGCTACATCTGTCATAATTAAATCTCCTATTAATCTTTAGCAGGTTTAAAAGCAAATATCATTAATTCTTCGCCTTCTTCATTTTTTATAAATGGCTCTATCGTTAGCTCCATCTCCATACCAATTTCTAAATTTTCTGGTTCAATTCCAATTAATCTTGACTCTACCATAATTTCACCAGGTAATTCAATATATCCTACCGCATAAGGTTTAAAATCTTCAGGAGCAACTTGATCTATATAAGGTGTTTTTGGAAGAAATCTTTGCACTGTCCAAGTCCATAACTTGCCCTTTTGTGATAATTCAACTTTTTCATGTTGATTTGAATTCTTTGCAGGAAAAAAATATCTACCTGTTTCCGTATCTTTACTCCCAATTAATTTTGGAGAATCAGACGGCCAAGTAAATAGGTTTTCTGCGATTGGTTTTTGTGATGACATTTTCAACTCCAAATTTAATTAACTGATCTTTCAAAACCTTCCCAATAAGGTTTTCTTAATTCTTTTTTTAATATTTTACCAGAAGGATTTCTAGGTAATTCTTTAATAAAATCAACAGATTTAGGTGTCTTAAAGCCAGCAATCCTTTCTCTTGTAAAGTTTATAATATCTTCTTCATTGGCTTCGCAATTATCCTTAAGAACTACTAGAGCTTTTACTGATTCTCCCCATTTTTCGTCTGGTACTCCTATAACAGCTACATCAGAAACATTTTCATGACCAAAAATTGCACTTTCTACTTCTGCAGGATAAATATTCTCACCACCAGATACAATCATATCCTTTACTCTATCGTGGACATAAACATATCCATCTTCATCCATGTAACCTGCATCACCTGTATGGAGCCATCCAGCTTTAAGTGTTTTAGTTGTCTCTTCAGGAAGATTCCAATAACCCAACATATTTGAAGTCGTTTTTACTATAATTTCACCTACCTCTCTTCTAGGAACTTCATTGTTATTTTCATCAACAATTCTTATTTCACAATGTGGCAAGGCTTTTCCAGCTGATTTCATTCTTTCATTCCCTTCAATTGAATGATCTTCAGGAGGAAGATAAGTTACAGATCCAGTGGTTTCTGTCATTCCATATAATTGTATAAATCCACATTGAAATACTTCAATAGCCTCTTTTAATAGATCTAGTGGAATTGGTGATGCTCCATAAGAAATATATTTAATTGTTGAATAATTAGTTTTTCTTGATTGAGGGTGATCAAGAATCATCTTCATCATAGCTGGAACCATAAAGATCTTTGTGATCCCATAATCATTAATTGAATCAAGAACTGCAGTTGGTTCGAATTCTTTAAGAACAACATTTGTTGCGCACGCATAAAGACCTCCTATACCAGATCCTGCTCCACCAATATGAAAAGTGGGGGCTGTGACTAGTTGAACTTCATCTTCGGTCCATTCACTCCATTCAAGACCTTCTTGAGGTTCAGGGTTTCTAGAAGAATAAAAATTATCATGTGTTAATTGTACTCCTTTAGGATTACCAGTCGTACCGGATGTATACATTTGTATAGCTACATCTTTTAACTCAGCATTTCTTTTGCAAATAGTTTCTGCTTGATCATCTCGCCATTCTTTGTAACTCGGCCAATCATTATGATTGCCGGACATACAAATAACTTTTTCTATACTAGGTACATCTTTAAGAATTTTATCAACTAATCCAAAGAAATCCTCTCCTACAAATAATATTTTAGCTTTAGAATCATTAAGAATATAAGCAACTTCAGGAGGTGCTAAACGCCAATTTATTCCTACAATCACTGAATTTGATTTTGCGCAACCCATAACTAGTTCATAAAATCGTTCAGAGTTTTTATCCATATAAGCAACTCTTTCTTGTTCGGCAACATTCTCGGAAACTAAACCATTTGCTACTTTTTCTGAGTAAATATCAAATTCTTTATAAGATGTAACTCTATCTTCAAAAATAAATGCTTTTTTGTCTGGACATCTTTTGCCATGAACTCTGGCAATATCCGATAAATGGACAATTTCATCAAAATATGGCAATTATTCCTCCCTATTGAATTAAAAACCTATTACAAATTAGTATTACAAACTAATCAAGTATGTTCTATAATAAAAATGAATTTTTTAATTTTCTCTTGAGGAGCAATAAATGGATTTAAGTTTTAAACCTGAGCACGAAGCATTTAGACAAGAAGTTCGAGACTTTCTTAATGAAGAGCTAACAGAAGAATTAAGAGAAGCAGGAAAACTTACTGCAAGCGTCTTTAGTGAAGTTGAGTACTCATCAAAATGGCACAAAATATTATATAACAAAGGCTGGATAGGTTCACGCTGGCCAAAGGAATATGGCGGTACAGGATGGGATGATATGCAGCGCTATATATTTAGTAGTGAATGCGCTTCGGCAGGCGCTCCTTCGCCAACAGCCATGGGGTTAGCTATGGTTGGTCCAGTTTTAATGAAATATGGTACACAAAAACAAAAAGATAATTTATTGCCAAGAATATTGTCGGGTGAAGATTTTTGGTGTCAGGGCTATTCTGAACCTGGTTCAGGATCAGATTTGGCATCCCTTCAATGTAAAGCAGTTAAAGAAGGAGATCATTATATTGTTAATGGAACAAAAATTTGGACTACTCATGCCCAACATGCAAATAAAATCTTTTGTCTTGTAAGGACTGATAATTCAGGAAAACCTCAGCAAGGTATAACATTTTTATTAATTGATATGGATACTCCTGGTATTGAAATTAAACCTATTATAACAATGGCTGGAGATCATGAGGTCAATCAAACTTTTTTTGATGATGTTAAAGTTCCTGTTGAAAATGTAGTTGGTGAAGAAAATGATGGTTGGACAGTTGCTAAGTATCTTTTAGAATTTGAAAGAGGTGGTGCTTATGCTGCTGGTCTTCAAGCTCAAATAAATAAAATAAAAAAAATTGCCTCCATAGAAAAATCAGATACAGGCGATAGTCTAATAGAAGATAATGGTTTTTCTCGATCTTTAAAAGAAGCCGAAATAGAAGTTCAAGCTGTTTTAATGACTGAACACAGAATTATGTCTGATATTGCTGAAAGGGGTCATCCAGGACCAGCTTCATCAATCCTTAAGTCAAGAGGGTCTGAATTAAAACAAAAACTAGATGGCCTGACAATTTCTGCAGTGGGTTATTATACTAGTCCTCAGCAAAATGAAGCTAGAAAACTTGGATCAAATTTTGATGTAATAGGACCTGATTATGGCGTTACCGCTTTTCCTTCTTACTTAAATAATAGAGCTTCAACTATTTATGGTGGATCTAACGAGGTACAAAAAAATATTATGGCAAAATTTGTTCTTGGTCTCTAAAGAAACAAAATGAATCTTAAGGAATTAGAGGATTTTTTTGGTGATAGATTAACAACCTCTAAATCTATTAGACTTCAACATAGCTATGATGAATCTTGGCATATTCCATCAAACATTCCTGATGCAATAGTTTTTCCTGAAACTACAGAAGAAGTATCAAGAATTATCCAATTTGCTTATAAAAATAAAATCCCAGTAATTCCTTTTGGAACAGGGACGGCACTAGAAGGCCATGTGCATGCTGTTAATAAAGGAATAACTATCAATTCTATTAATATGAACCGTATTATAGAGGTTAATAATGGTGATATGGATTGTCGTGTTCAAGCAGGCGTTACTAGAAATGATCTAAATAATTTTCTAAGAGATTCTGGTTTATTCTTTCCGGTTGATCCTGGCGCCAATGCTTCAATTGGAGGGATGTGTGCAACTAGAGCCTCAGGAACGAATTCAGTTAAATATGGAACAATTCGAGAGCAGGTAACCGGTTTAGAAGTTGTTCTGCCAGATGGAAAAATAATTAAAACAGGATCACGAGCAAGAAAATCTGCTGCTGGATATGACTTGACTCACTTGTTACTTGGCTCTGAAGGTACACTAGGTTTTATATCTGAAGTAAGTCTTAGATTACACGGTAGGCCCGAAGCTATTTGTGCTGGGATATGTAATTTTTATGATTTAAAGGGTGCAGTTGATACAGTTATTGAAGCAATTCAAGTCGGTTTACCTTTATCAAGAATAGAATTATTAGATGAAGTTCAAATTAAGGCCATAAATAAGTATAAAAAATCTAATCATGAAGAAAAGCCAACACTATTTATTGAAATAGTTGGTTCACCCTTGGGTGTGAAAGAACAAATAGAAAGATTTAAAGAAATTTCCTCCTTAAATAATGTTATTAATTTTGATTGGTCAGATAGCAGAGAAGAAATAGATAAGATATGGAGTGCTCGTCATGACGCATACTATGCGGCTCTTAATTTAGCTCCAGGAAAGAAAGCTTTTACCACTGATGTATGTGTTCCAATTTCTAGACTAACAGAGTGTATACTAGAAACGAAAAAGGATATTGAGAATTCCAACATAATTGCCCCAATAGTTGGTCATGTTGGAGATGGCAACTTTCATTTGATTATGCTTTTGGATCCTGAAAATATTAAGGAGGTTGATGAAGCAAAGATTTTAAATGATAAGTTGGTTAATAGAGCCCTAAGAATGCAGGGTACTTCAACAGGCGAACACGGAATTGGAATAGGAAAAAAAGATTATCTTAAAGTTGAGCATGGTCTTTCCGTTGAGGTAATGAAACAAATAAAACAAGCTATTGATCCAAAAAATATAATGAATCCAGGAAAAATATTTTAAAAACTTTCCTTATTTTGCTTAAGTTACACACCTGAAAAATAAAAAATTACAATTTTTCTTTCTTATGAATAAAGTTGGCATCTTAATTGCTTATTAAAGATATAAATATTTAAGGAGGTTAACATTATGGTTAGTTTAAAAAAATTTAAAATTAATACTAAAAAAATTATAGTTGCTGTTTTTCTTGGTTTTGCAACTGTTGGAACAACTTTTGCGGATTCATTAGAGTGGAATATAGGAGCTACTAGTCAATATCTTTGGCGTGGTATGTCTCAAGGAAGCGGAGCAGCAGTACAAGGTGGTTTAGATTATTCTGCCGATAATGGGTTTTCAATTGGCACTTGGGTATCCAATGTCGATTTTGGTGATGATACAACTTATGAATTGGATGGTTATTTCGGTTATAGTATTGGTCCTGTTTCGTTAGGTTATATTTATTATGCCTATCCAGATGGAGATGATCTTGATTTTAGTGAAATTAGCATTAGCGCAGAAGTTGGTGCTTTTACTTTTGGTGTTGCAGTTCTTGCAGATGCTGATTGGGAAGCTGATTTAGGTGATGATCCTTATTTTTTCCTTCAAACCGGTTTTCCTATTAGAGAAGGCTTAGATCTAGGTATTAGTATTGGACATTATGATTATGAAGCTGGTGACGCTGAAACTGATTATGGACTTACCCTTAGCATGGGAGATTTTAGTTTTGGCATCATGGATAGTACCCGTGATGATAGTGATCCAAAATTTGTAATTTCTTATGGTATTTCTGGAAGTTTATAAATTTTAACAAGTTCATAAAGGAATTTGATGATGAATATTTTAAAAAAACTATCTTTATTTGGATTATTATTAATTGGTTTATCAGGTAGTGCATTTGCTCAAGTAAGTGAAGAAACAGCATATATTTTCAATACTTTTTCATTTCTTGTACATGGCTTTCTCGTAATGCTTATGGCAATGGGATTTACATGTCTTGAGGCCGGTTTGGTAAGAACTAAAAATACTGCCGCAATCTGCCTTAAGAATGTCGGTCTATATAGCTTGGCCGGCATCATGTTTTATCTTGTTGGTTATGGATTTATGTACAATGAAGTTAATGGTTTTTTAGGTCAACCAACTTTATGGAATCCAGAAGCCGAGGTGAGCTCTGCAGATGGATATTCTAAAATGTCCGATTGGTTCTTCCAAATGGTTTTTTGCGCTACTGCAATGTCAATTGTTAGCGGAACTATCGCCGAAAGAATTAAGCTTGCTCCATTCTTTATATTCGCAATTATTCTTACTGGCATAATATATCCAATTCAAGGGTCTTGGGTATGGGGCGGAGGTTTTCTTGCTGAGATGGGTTTTTCTGACTTTGCTGGTTCTACGCTTGTTCACTCAGTTGGTGGATGGGCGGCTTTAATGGGAGCAATTATTATTGGTCCTAGATTAGGAAAATATTCTTCTAACGGTTCAGTAATTGCTATTCCTGGGTCAAACTTACCATTAGCTACTGTAGGTACTTTTATACTTTGGTTTGGTTGGTTTGGATTCAATGGTGGATCACAACTTGCCCTTGGTAGCGCTGCTGATGCTGCTGCTATGGCTAATGTTTATGTTAATACAAATATGGCAGCATGTGGTGGATTAGTTGCAGCAATGATTTTAGCTGCAATCTTATACACTAAAGTTGACTTAACATTAGTTTTAAATGGAGCGCTTGCTGGCCTAGTAAGTATAACTGCTGGTCCTGATGTAGCTACTCCTTTACAAGCGATCCTTATTGGCGCTATTGGCGGTATTCTGTGTACTCTTGCAATACCTATTCTAGACAAACTTAAAATAGACGATGTTGTTGGCGCGATATCAGTTCACTTAGTTGCTGGTATATGGGGGACCTTAGTTGTCGGTATACCTGGATTAAATGGAAGTGGCGATTTCATGACTCAACTTTATGGAGTTGTTGCCATAGGTTTTTTTGTTAGTGTTGTTAGTGCAGTTGTTTGGTTAGTGCTTAAAGCTACTGTTGGGTTAAGACCTTCTGATGAAGAAGAAATGATAGGATTAGATGTTTCAGAATTAGGAATGGAGGCATATCCCGAATTTAGAAATTAGTCATTCTGTTCGCCTCCCACATGAAAAATATGACTAATTATTATCACCGCGTTTTTTAAGGCGCGGTGATTTTACTTAAGGGCTTCTTCAATAAAATCAAGTCGATCTTGCCCAAAGAACATCTCATCACCAACAAAAATTGTAGGTGCGCCAAAAGCACCTTTTTGAACGGCTTCTTCAGTATTTTTAATTAATATATCTTTTACATTTTGATCAGAAACTCTATTCATAAAATCTTCAGGATCAAAGCCTCCAGCATTAAGGACTTCACCAATAATTTCAGGATTATTCATATCTTTAGGATTGATCCACATAGAATCAAAAATTGTTTTTAAGTAACCATCAAAATCACCGTCTAGTTGGTACGAAACTGCACCTCTCATCAAAGCTAGTGTATTGACAGGAAAAAAAGGATTGTTCTGGAAAGGAACATTATATCTTTTTGCAAATCTAGGTAAATCTACACCATAATAAGCTCCCTTTGCTGGAATTGCGGCAGGTGTTTGATTTCCTGTTGCTTTAAAAATACCGCCTAAAAGAACGGGTTTATATTCAAGTTCAGCAGAATTTCTTTCTGCAATTAAAGGTAGTTGTGTTGAGGCGAGGTATACAGTTGGGCTACCAAAATCAAAACAGAAAACTATTTTTTTTGTCATTTAAATCTCCTTTAAAGATCTCTTAGTAAATGTCCACCGTCCACGACAAGTGTTGAACCTGTTATGTATGAGCCAGCCTCAGTAGCAAGCAGAAGAATAGGGCCTTTCAGTTCCTCTAAATTACCAGCTCTTCTCATTGGCACTCTTTTTATCATAGGTGTGCTCATATCTGAATCTAAGAAATCGCTATTTAAATCTGTTCGAAAATAACCTGGAGCAATAGCATTAACTCTTACACCATGCTTTGCCCATTCCAACGACATTTGACGAGTCATATGTGTTAATGCCGCTTTAGAAATTGCATAAATTCCATTGCCTTTTTGGGCGGCTTCTCTTGTTATAGAAGAAACATTGATAATAATTCCTTCCTTTTGGCCTTTCTCTAATCTTTGTTTTAACCAAAACTTTGATAGCGCCCAAGGACCTCTCAAATTTGTATTAATTACATTATTCCATTCATCTTCAATATGACTATCTAAGGTTCCAACCACTGTCATTCCCGCGTTGTTAACTAATAGATCAATAGATTCAAATTTTTTATTAATTTCATTAAGGCAACTTTCTATAGATGATTCATCTGTGACATCTAAAGAAAAAATTTCAACCTTCGATTCTTTTTTATTTAGAAATGATTGAGTTTCTTCTAATTTTTCTTTACGTCTTGCAGCAAGAGCCAAATTAGCCCCAGCTTCATATAAAGTTTTTGCTATTTCTTGTCCCAAGCCACTCCCTGCGCCTGTAACAAGAGCTGTTTTACCTTCTAAACTGAATATATTATCTTGGCTCATTGAAAACTCCTATAGCTGCAGCTGTCATTGCTGAAACACCTGTTTTAAGTGTTGGAACTGGATCTGGTGCAAACAGTGGAGAGTGATTAGTTGGTATAGTTATTTCGCCTTTTTCAAATTTTTTCCAATCCGAAAGAGAAGGTCCACCAATCCAAAAAAGAAATGTTGGAATTTTTGGTTCAACTCTCCCGAATCTTCCAAAATCCTCACCACCCATTACCGGAGGTGCTTCGATAACATTATTTTCACCAATAGCAGTCTTAATATGCTTAACCACAATATCGACAAATTCAGGAGTATTATAAAGAGCAGGGGTAAATTCATCTCTTAGTTTTAATGTTGGCATCCTATCTTCAGGAATACCCATTGAAATTGCCTCTCCTCTAATAATTCGTTTAATTTTTGAAATAATTTTTTCTCTAACATCATCAGTGTAAGATCTTAATGTTAACTGAAGCTTAACTTCTTCAGATATTATATTGTGTTTGAATCCGCCATGAATAGAGCCAACTGTAACTACTGCAGGATCTAATGGATTTAATTCTCTACTTACTATTGTTTGAAGGGCAGAAACTATTTTTGACGCAAGAACTATAGGGTCTTTAGCTGTGTGTGGGTACGCTCCATGACCCCCAACACCATAGACAGTTATATCAGCCATATCAACATTAGCCATCGCATAGCCTTTATGATATGCAACTTTTCCAGCTGGTAGAGTGCTACCTACATGAAGTGCTAAATTGTAATCAGGTCGAGCAAACTTTTCAAACAAACCTTCTTTAAGCATTCTTGCTGATCCTTGCCCCCTTTCTTCGGCAGGTTGAAAAATTACCATTAAAGTACCAGACCATTTGTTTTTATTTTGAAGTAACTCTTTGGCTGTTCCAACAGCTACAGCCATGTGAACATCGTGCCCGCAAGCATGCATGACATAAACCTCACTTTTGTCTGTATATAATGATCTTGCTTTTGACGCGTAAGCCAATCCTGTTTTTTCTTGAACAGGAAGACCATCCATATCAGCTCTTATCATTAAAACTGGTCCATCACCATTTTCATAAACTGAAACTACGCCTGTTTTTGCAAATCGCTTTGTAACTGAGAAACCTAATTCTTCCATTTTTTCAGCCAATAAATCTGAAGTTTTATATTCTTGCCACGATAATTCCGGATTTGCATGCAAGTGTTTATAAAGGTCTAAAATCTCATCCGCATTAGCAGAATTTCCGATAAGGAGAAGGATTGAAAAAAAAGAGAATATTTTATTATAAAAACGCATGACTAATAATTTTCGATCTTATCTTCAACGGCATGCCCTTCAAAAGGTATTAATATTTGTCTTTTAAAAGTACAAACAACTTTGCCGTCTTGGTTTGTTCCTGTCGTTTTTATTGTTACTATCCCTTGACCTTCTCTGGTTTTACTTTCTCTTTTTTCTAAAACTTCAGACGATCCATAGATGGTATCTCCATGAAATACTGGAGCTGTAAATTTAACCTCATCCATGCCAAGATTGGCTATCGCTTTTTGACTACAATCTGAAACACTCATTCCAATTAAAAGAGATAAAGTATAAGGAGAAACAACAAGATTTTTTCCGAATTCTGTAGCTTTGGCGTATTCAGCATCAAAATGAATGGGGTGAGTATTTAATGTCATTAGGGTAAATTGATGATTATCATATTCTGTAATCGTTTTACCAGGCCTATGGTCATAAACATCGCCAACTTTAAAATCTTCAAAATATCGCCCAAATTTTTCCCTATAATGGTTAGATCCAATTTCTTTAGTATTCTTAATCATTCAAATATTTCCAGTTCTAATTTAAGAAATAAAGTTAAGCATTTTTTTTTAAAGAAAACTACTCCTAGTTCTTATTTATAAGTTACTTTTGATGAAAAAAATTATTGATTATCTTGTTTTTAGGTGTTTCTTTAAATTATATAATATTAATGGGGGTTATATAAAATGAATGAAGTACCTAAATGTGGTTGTGGAAGATCACCAACTGGAAATTGTATAGGATGGCATGCTCTTTCTGAAGAAGAATATTTAAAGAAAAAAGAAGCATACGAAG
>JAZAJI010000093.1:0-7028 GCA_036230365.1 Pseudomonadota bacterium | reverse complement strand
AAATCAAACAAAAAAAGGGTTTCCTGGCAAGTTAAAGCCAATAGAATTATTCATGATGAAATTAATGGTAATATTATTTATGAAGGCGCAAGATTTGAATTATTTGGTGTGCCAATTTTTTATATTCCAATTGCGGGACATCCTAGTCCAGAAGTTAAAAGAAGAAGTGGATTCTTGGCGCCTTCATTAGTTAGTTCTGGAGATCTCGGAATTGTTTTAAAAACTCCTTATTATATAGACCTTAGACAAGATTATGACCTAACTATTACACCGTGGTTAGTCACTAAAGGTGCATTCATTTTTGAAAATGAGTGGAGACAAAAATTTAAAAATGGGGAGATAAATATATATGCTATTGGAGCATCTTTAAGTGATAGTTTTAAATCAAGAACAGTAAATATTAATAGAGATTGGCAATCAGTAATTAATTCTCCTTTTAATTCTGAAGAAGAGCTCAACAAGATTGGAAAAAAATTAGTTTATAAGTATGACGATAATAACCATGCAATCTCAAATGTAGAGGTTGCATCATTAAATGATTCTAGGCCTTCATCAATTTCCGAAGCGATAGGATATGATTACAGAGGTTCCTTATCCGCTAGAGGTAATTTTAAATTTAACGGCTGGAAACTTAATTTTGATGGAACATTTGTTTCAGATGATACATTTTTAAGAAGATTTGATTTAAATGACAATACAGACATTACATCAATTATTACTCTTTCAAAAAAATGGGATGATTATTCACTTAAAATTGAATCAACTCACTTCACACTTCTTCTTCCAGAAAAAGAAGGTTCAGAACCTATAATTCTTCCTAGTATAAATTTTAAATGGAATCCTAAAGTAGATTTTTTTGGTGGAAAAATAAATGTAAATTTAAATTCATTAAATATCGTTCGTAAAACAGATGGAAATACCCAAAGAGTTTCATTAGATGGCTCCTGGAAGAAAAAAATGATTCACAAATCCGGCAATCTTTTAAATTTCGATATAAATTTAAGAGGAGACCTATACAGAACTACTAAAAAGTATATTCCTAATAACTCATCTAGATTATTACCCTCTAATAGATTTGGTGATGAAATTAGTATTGCTCGTTTTCTACCTAGCTTTTCTGTAGATTGGTCCTATCCAGTTATTTCGCCAAACGGAAGAACAATTATTGAGCCAACAATCAGTTTAACTATGGCAACAAACGATAAAGAATATTTAAAAATTCCTAATGAAGATTCCTTAGCCTTCGAATTAAGCTCTTCAAATATATTTGATAACAATAGAATTCAAGGATTCGATAGATGGGAATATGGTAACAGATTCAATTATGGCTTGAAAATATCACATTATTGGAATGAAAGAGTAATAAAAGCAATGATAGGACAAAGCTATAGATTTTCTAATCTATCCTTTGCTTATACAGGAAGTGGAATAAGAAAAGACTTCTCAGATATTATTTTTGATCTTCTATATAAACCTAATAAAAAAATAGTAATTTCATATAGAGGAAGAGTGAGCGAAGAAGACCTTGGGCTGGTTCGTTCTGAATTTGATGTACAAGGGAATTTTAAGAAATGGGGCTTTAGATTAGGTCATGCGCATTTAGATAATGAAGAAAATATAAATTTGAAAGAGCAAAAAGAATTAAGATTTGCTAATTTTATTAATATAAATAAGAATTGGCTAATTCAAGGAGCAGTAAGGTACGACATAGAATCAAAAAAATCTCTTAGAAATAGACTATCTGTTGTCTATATTGACGATTGTATATCATTTGAATTAGGATTTAGAAGAAAATTTGCAGAGTACAGAGATTTAAAACCATCAAACTCTTTTATGGTTAAATTAAATGTTTATACATTTGGAGGCGGTAATATAAATAACACTCAAAGGTTGACAAAACTGTGGGAAAGAGTTGAGTAATAAAATGGTATTAAAATACAGAAATAAATCTTCGTTATATTTTATAGTTTTTATAATAATGATTGTCCCAATAAAATTACTCAGCCAAAATATTCAGGCTATCTCTGCTATTGTAAATGATGAAGTAATTTCAAGATATGATGTACAGCAAAGAGTTCAATTAATCATTTCTACATCAGGAATACAACCAACAAAAGACAATGTTATTAGGTTAGAAAAGCAGGCCTTAAGGTCTCTTGTTAATGAAAAAATCCAACTCCAAGAAGCTTCAAAACTTGATGTACCCTCATCAGATGACGAGATAAACCTTATGCTAGAAAGAATTGCGAACGGAAACCAAATGTCGGGAGAACAAATACTTCAACTCATTAATTCACAAGGGGTAAAGTCTGACACATTACTAAATCAAATAAAAGCAGAATTACTTTGGAATAAGATCGTAAGAGGAAGATATGGATCTTATGTCAATGTAAATGAAGATGAGGTATCAATAGTTTATGACAGAACAATAGAAAGCATTGGTAAGGAACAATATGAAGTGTCTGAAATATTTATAGGATATGAGAATGAAGAAGAAGAAAAAGAAGCAAACATTCTGGCCAAAAGATTGGTGGAACAATTAAGAGAAGGAGTTGCTTTTGCTCCTGTCGCTCAACAATTTAGTCAAACTTCAACAGCAGGTCAGGGTGGGTATTTAGGTTGGGTTACAGATGGACAATTAGACAAAACAATTAATAGTAAATTAAAGCAATTAGGAAAAAATCAAATATCAGAACCTATAAAAACTCTTAACGGTATTTATATTATTAAATTAAACGAAAGAACTGAAGCTGGTGGTAAAAATCCTCTTAGAAATCAATTTGATCTTATGACAGTTACATTTGAGAAAAATAATAGATCTGATGCCGAAAATTTTTCTAAAGAATTTGTATCTTGTAAAAGAATAGAAAAGTTAATTGATAAATATGATGAAAAAGAGATAAATAATTTAGGGAAAAGGACATTAAGTGAACTTCCTAAAGAACTACATCAGGAATTACTTTCTAAATATGCAGGAGAGACATTAAATCCTAGAATTAGCGGTGATTATATAGATCTTATCTTAATATGCGATAGAAAGGATGATATTGGTCTACAAGTTTCAAGAGAAAATATAGAAGATAATATTTATGCTCAAAAGATAGGAATGATGTCTAGAAGGTATTTAAGAGACCTAAGACGTGACGCTGTAATTGAGTACAGATAATGAAAAATAACTATGATCAACCTATCGCAATATCTATGGGCGAACCAGGCGGCATTAACAGTGAAATAATTTTAAAAACTGCTAAATTGACAAAATTACCAAAATTTTTTCTTGTATCTGACCCTAATTGGGTAAAAGAATGCATAGATAATCTTAATATAAATATTAGGCTTAATATTATTGAAAATTTATACGATTGTAAAAAAAACTGCATTAATGTTCTTCCAATCAAGAAAAAGGTTAGATTTGGTTATAAAAAATCATTTAAATCTAATGTCCCAGCAACTATAGAATCGCTTAATACAGCTATTAAATTAGCAATAGAAAAAAAAGTTTCAGGAATTGTAACATTACCGATAATAAAAGAAACTCTCTTAAATAATGGTTTTAAGTATCCTGGTCATACAGAATATTTAGGAAAAATTTCTGGAAAAAAACCACTAATGATTATGCTTAATAAGAATATTAAAGTTGCAACTCTTACAACGCATATACCAATAGCTAGTGTTCCAAAGAAAATAACCAGTGAAGCCTTAAATGATATAATTATTATCTTAAATAAATCTTTGAAAAATGATTTTGGTATTAAAAATCCTAAAATCACTATTAGTTCATTAAATCCTCATAACGGAGAAAATGGAGAAATAGGAAAAGAAGAAATAAATATAATTATTCCTATTGTTAATAAATTAAGAAGGAAAGGTTTGAATGTTATCGGCCCAAAACCAGCTGATACTATGTTTCATAAAGAGGAGTTAAAAAAAGATGATGCGAAATTATGTATGTACCATGACCAAGCCTTAATACCTATTAAATCAATAGATTTTTATGGTTCAATTAATTTTACTGCCGGCCTACCATTTGTTAGAACTTCTCCTGATCATGGTTCAGCTTTTGATATTGCGGGAGAGAAAAAGGCTAATAATTTAAGTCTTATAAATTCTATAAAATATGCAGATAAAATTTCTAAACAAAGATTAAAAAATGGTTGATAATAATAAATTATCTCTAAAGAAAATAATAAAAGAGTATAATTTAAACCCTAAGAAAGGTTTAGGTCAAAACTTTTTACACGATAAAAATATAATTTCATCAATAATAAATAATGCCAATATAAAAAATGAAGATATTTTTGAGATTGGACCAGGGCCAGCCATATTAACAGAGTTAATGCTTATAAATGGAGCAAATTCAGTATTTTGTATTGAAAAAGACATTAGTTTTGAATTAAAGTTATTAGAATTGAAAAATAATTATAAAGATAAATTTGAGTATAAATTCTTAGATATATTAGATTTTGATTTTGATGAATACCCAAAAAAAGATTTTAAAATTATATCTAACCTACCATATAACATATCTGTTCCATTTATATTTAAGATTCTTGAAAGTAAAAAAAATATATCCTGGAAAGAAATGATTTTAATGGTTCAAAAAGAAGTTGCGGATAGACTTATAGCAACTAAAGGAAATAAAAATTATGGAAGATTGTCAGTTATGGTGAAATGGAAGAATGAAGTAGAAAGACTTTTTAATATAAAGCCAACATCATTTATTCCAAAACCAAAAGTTGAATCTTCATTAATAAGAATTAAACCAAATAATAATTTTACAACAACTAAGTATTCTAGTTTAGAAAAATTAGTCAAATTAAGTTTTGCACATCGGAGAAAAACTATTAAAAACAATTTAAACAATCTTGATATTGATACAGATAAATTATTATTGCTATCAAAAATTAATCCTAGAGAAAGAGCTGAAAATATAGATATTAAAGATTTTTGTAATTTATCAAATAATTATGACAAAATTATTTTAGAGAGAACTTCTTAAGGTCTTTACTATTTCTTGAGTTTTAATTTGTCTGTGTCTTTTTAATCGTTCTGCATAAAGAATTGCCATTATACTTTTTATTGTTTTATCAAAGTCATCATTAACTAAAATGTAGTCATATTCAGCATAATGACTCATTTCATCTGATGCTCTCGACATCCTTTTCTGAATTATTTCATCTTCATCCTGCTTTCTTTCCTTCAACCTTCTTTCAAGTTCTTCGACTGATGGGGGTAAAACAAATACTTTCACCAAATCATCCTTTGATTCATTCATTAATTGTTGAGTTCCCTGCCAATCAATATCAAAAAGAACATCTTTTCCATTATTAAGCATATCAAGAATAGGCTTTTTTGGAGTTCCATAATAATAATCAAAAACTTTCGCATATTCTAAAAATTCATTATTATCTCTCATATTGCCAAAAATTTTATTATCTACAAAAAAATAGTCCTCGCCATCATTTTCTCCTGGTCTTGCTGGTCTAGTTGTAAATGAAATAGAAAGCGATATTTCTGCATCAAGCTCTAATATCTTCTTAGAAAGCGAAGTCTTTCCTGCCCCAGAAGGGGATGAAAGCACAAACATTAAACCTTTTCTATTAACTTCCATTATTTTCTTTATAAGAAGAAAAAACTACAGAAGCATTAGTTCCTCCAAACCCAAAAGAATTTGATAAAACAACTTCTACATTTTTACTTATACTATTATGTGGCACAAGATTGATTTTAGTGTCTATTGACAAATCATCAAGATTTATTGTTGCTGGAATAACATTATTTTTTATTGCAAGAATACTAAATATAGCTTCTACAGCTCCAGCTGCGCCTAAAAGATGTCCTATCGACGATTTTGTAGAAGACATTGTAATATTTTCAATATTAGAAGAAAAAGCTTTCTCTACAGCTTTAAGTTCAATTTCGTCTCCTTTAGGTGTTGAAGTGCCATGAGCATTTATGTATGAAAATTCATCTACAGCTAAATTTGAATCTTTAATTGCCATTATCATCGATCTGTAAGCTCCATCACCATCTTCTGCAGGAGAAGTAATATGATGGGCATCACCTGAAACACCATAACCTTTAAATTCAGAATAAATCTTTGCTCCTCTTTCAAGCGCATGATTTAATTCCTCCAATACAATAAATCCAGCACCCTCACCCATAACAAATCCATCTCTTTGGCTATCATAAGGCCTCGACGCTTTTTCAGGAGAATCATTAAAATTAGTACTTAATGCTTTGCATGCTGCAAATCCTGCAATACCAACGGGACAAATAGCAGATTCTGCACCTCCAACTATCATCACATCAGCTTTATTACGCTTAATTGTTTCTGCTCCTTCAATAATGGAATGAGTGCCTGAAGAACAGGCTGTTACGGATGCTAAATTTGGCCCTTTTAATTCATTCCTTATTGATATCTGTCCTGCTACTAGATTAATTAAAGCTCCAGGAATAAAAAAAGGACTAACTCTCTTGGGGCCTTTTTCCTTTAAGGTAATTGAAGCCTTTTCAATACTTGGAAGACCTCCTACGCCTGACCCAACTCCTACTCCAACATTATTTTTATTAAAATTATAATTGTTAATACCAGAATCTAAAATTGCCATTTCTGCCGCAGCAACACCAAAAATAATAAAATTATCTATTTTTCTTAAATCTTTACCTGAAAACCAATCGTTAGGATTAAATCTATCTTTTATTTTATGGTTTTCTTGATCTATTGGAACTTCACAAGCAACTTTAGCTTGAAAATCTTCTATATCAAACTTGCTTATTAATGTTGCAGAAGATTTCCCATCAATAAGATTCTTCCAAGAAGAATTTATATCGCCCCCTAAAGGCGTTACAGCTCCAATTCCTGTAACTACAACTCGACGCAATTTTAATCTTTCAGTTAGTTATTCGAAAAGGATAATTAGTTAGGATTTATTTGAATTAATAAAGTTAACCGCATCTCCAACTGTTTGAATATTTTCTGCAGCATCATCAGGTATCTCAATACCGAATTCTTCTTCAAAAGCCAT
>JAZAJI010000092.1:0-3627 GCA_036230365.1 Pseudomonadota bacterium | reverse complement strand
TATTTCCAGATAGTTATTGGAAATTAATACCTTTTATAACCTTATTTGCTTTAATGCTTTCACCAGATAGATTAACTAAAGCTTATAAGGCCTTTAAAAATAGATCTTAGGCGCTAGCAAAACCTTTTAATCTTTGATTAATAATTTCATCAGCTTCTTGCATAATTGTATCAATTAATTCTTTACATGTAGGTACATCATGAATCAAACCTGCAACCATTCCACAACTCCAAGCCGCTGCCTCAAGATCACCATCCCTTAAAACTCTTTCAGAACCAGCAACTAAAGGTCTGATCTCTTCAAGTAAACTATTTGGATCATCCCCGCCATGATTAGATTCTATTTCTTTTATTTTATCTACGGCCGAATTATTGAGAACCCTTTCGGTGTTTCTTAAAGGTCTCATTACAAGACTTGTTTCCAGCTCAGATGCCTCAACCAATCTTTGTTTAACATTATCGTGAACAGGCGCCTCTTTTGTAGCTATAAAACGAGTTCCCATATTCACACCATCTGCTCCAAAAGCAAGTGCAGAAACAAGGCTTCTTGCATTTGCCATGCCCCCAGAAGCTACAAAGGGAATTTTTAATTCCTCCGCTGCTCTTGGTAAAAGAATACCGTTTGGGATATCATCTTCGCCAGGATGTCCTCCACATTCAAAGCCATCAACACTTACTGCATCACACCCTATCTTCTCTGCCTTCAAAGAATGTCGGACTGAAGTGCATTTATGAATAACTTTAATATCTGCAGCTTTTAATTGTTCCATATATTTTTCAGGACTTCTGCCGGCAGTTTCAACAATTTTTATACCTCCCTGGACAATCGCTTCTATATATTCATCGTATGGAGGATCTTTAAAAGACGGAATAAAAGTCAAATTAACTCCAAAAGGTTTATTTGTCATCCCGTGGCATTTTTCAATTTCATTAGCTAAATCTTTAGGTGTCGGTTGTGTTAAAGCAGTAATAATTCCTAAGCCCCCAGCATTAGAAACTGCAGCAACTAATTCAGCAAAACCAACAAAATGCATTCCTCCCTGGATAATTGGATGCTCAATATTGAATAATTCCGTAATTCTTGTTTTCATATCTTCCTCTAAAAAATATTAAAATAATGACGGTAGTTCCTTATCTTTTGTATTAATAATCTTATCAACCCATTTGTGAAATGTTTGACCTCCACCTTCATTCCTTCCAAACATTACGTGATCTATTAAACCTGTTTTTAAACTCTTTTGTAGTCTTAATCCTGTTTCATAATCCTCTTTATCAACAACATATTCGAGTAATTCCCATTGTTTATTAGCTTCTTCTTGTTGCTTTTGACTAGGTTTATTTTCCATTAAATAATATTGATTTGTTATAGAGCTTTCTGGACTATCACCTGGTAATAATTGAGACAGTAAAACACTTCTTCCCCCTCCTGTAAAAGAAGCTATTGAAATGTGAGGGAAAATAGTCCAAACACCAGCCATCAAAATATCCATTGACCACTCTTCTATTGGAAGCTCATGGTGGTTAGAGCCGTCGTTCTTAAAATCATCTTGCTTAGGAAGTCTATATGGAGAAACTACCCTTTGATGAGGACCCCATTCGTAATACATTGCCTGATTAGACATATCATCTCCAAATGTATCTTTATGTAAAACAGGAAGGTGATATAGATCTAGATAACCATCATAAGCTACTTTCCAATTTGGTCCTTCAAGTGATCTTGTTTGAAAAACATGCCAATCTTTAAATCCAAAATGTGATAACATTTGATCATATCCAGATAAATAATCTCCAATCTTAATTTTTGATTCTGGGTCTAATGTTACCCAAATAATTCCTTCTTTCTCAAGCGATGGTAAGGAAATAAGACTATTACACTTCTTATCTAAATCACCAAATTCATGATTAGAAGATATACCCATAAGCTCGCCCTTATTATTATATGTCCACCCATGATATGGACATGAAAACCTTTTTTTGTTTCCTAAACCTAATTCAACTAAAGCAGCGCCTCTATGGATACATGCATTTAAGAATGCAGATATTTTACCTTCATTGTTTCTTAAAATAATAACAGGAACTCCGACTACCTCCATAGCTTTATAATCTCCTGGATTTGGTATTTCGGCAGAAACACCAAGCACAAGAGGTAACCTTTTAAAAATTAAATCGATTTCATTCTGCCACCTGTTTTTATCATAATAATTTGAGGCAGGTATCTTCACAATATCATCAACTAGATGCATTGTGCCATTTTCAGCATGTTCTTTGTTAATTTTTGCTATTTCTATTAGTTTTTGTTTACTCATATCATCCCTAAAAACAAATAAGCATAAAAAAGGAGAAATATAAAGAGTTAAGCCCTTTTTATAGTTAAACCTCCATCAACTGGTAAAACAGCTCCATTTATAAATGATGATGCTGGTAGACAAAAATTTAATGTCGCATGTGCAACTTCTTCAGGTTCTCCATATCTTTTTAAGGGAACTCTTCTTCTTGAATAAATTTCTTTATCTTCTTCTGGAATCTTCTCTGTCATACCTGTTCGAATAGGACCTGGGCAAATACAATTTACAGTAATTCCACTTGAACCTAACTCAACGGCTAATGATTTTGTTAACCCAATAACACCATGTTTTGCTGATGTATAAGGTGATTGCCTAGGAGTCGCCCCTAAACCCTCAGTTGATGAAATATTTACTATCCTACCCGAATTAGATTTTAAAATATAAGGCAAAGCTTCTCTAATTAACATTACTTGAGCTTTCAAAAGAACATCAAATGTTTTGTCCCAATAAGATTCATAATTGTCGTCACCAATAGTTGTGGGTATTGAAATACCGGCATTATTTATCAAACAATCTAATCCTCCAAAATTACTAATAATTTCCTTTACAGCTGTTTGAATATTTTTTTTATCCGAAACATCAAGCCTAATTCCATAGGCAGAGTTCCCTGATTCGTTAATTTCCGACACAACTGCATCAATTTTCTTATCATCTAAATCAGTTACTATTACTTTTGCGCCTTCATCAGAAAATAATTTAGCTGTAGCAAGCCCCATACCACTAGTTGCTCCAGTTATTAAAACCACTTTTCCAGAAATAGACCGCGATAATTTGGATAGCCTTGTCATTTATCGCCTATCTTATCTAATAGTTTTAACATTATAAACATAACACCAAAAGCAACAATTAATCCTAAAATAGCTACAACAAAACCCATTACTACCCCTCTTCAGCAAAATTTAAAATTTCAAATACATCTTCAGATCTTTCTATGGGTTTTGGATTTGAAAGGACCGTAGGATGGCTTAATGCATATTCAACTATAGTCTTGTACATATCTTTTGTTATTCCAACATCTTTGAGAGTGCTTGGCAAGCCAAGATCAGTTATTAACTCCTTTACTGCCTGATACGCTTTTAACTTTGGTCTTCCTAAAGCTTCAGAAATAATTTTATGTTTTTCAGGTTGAAAATCTTCATTCCACCTTAATACTGCTGGAAGCATTACGCATGATGTTTGGCCATGCGGAACAGAACCAATTGATCCTAAAAGATAACCAATACCATGACTTGCCCCCATAGGGGTATTACCCAGATTTTTTGCAATCATCCAAACAGCTTTTT
>JAZAJI010000091.1:0-5868 GCA_036230365.1 Pseudomonadota bacterium | reverse complement strand
CGAAATTATCAATAGTTGGTTTGACTGCCCAAGCCTGGTATTTATTTTGCGAAGCAAAATTACAGTCGGATTTAGCTGAAAGAAATCTAGAAACAAGGGTTAGTACTCTTAAAAAAGTAGAAAGTAGGTATAAAAAAGGAATTATTCAGAGTAGGGATCTTAGATTAGCTAGATCAGAGGTCGAATCTAGAAAAGCTGAACTTTTAAATAGAAAAAAAGCAATGACGGAAGCAGCAAGAAATCTTGAAATAATAATTGGAAGGTA
Source organism: Pseudomonadota bacterium (assembly GCA_036230365.1). Lineage (GTDB taxonomy): Bacteria > Pseudomonadota > Alphaproteobacteria > MED-G09 > MED-G09 > AG-430-B22. Next base: position 5,603 of record JAZAJI010000091.1, on the reverse strand, counting down.
CCCAAACGCAAAAACAACTCCAAAAACTCTTCCTGAACTTCCGGTTAAACCTATTATTGGTCCACCAGAAGAAGTTTTAAAAAATAGGCCAGATATTATTAGTTCTGAGATTCAACTTGAGCAAGCCGGTCTTGAAGTTACTGCGGCTCGGCTAGCTTTCCTTCCTAGTTTAAATATTACTGCTCAGTGGTCTACATCGGAAAGAAATTGGTCAGATGCTTTTGATCCAGATAGACTTGCCGGCAATATAATTGGAAGTCTTACACAATCTATTTTTCAAGGCGGAACAAGAATTGCTCAGAGTAAAATTACTGAATCTCAAATGAAAATAATTTTAAATCAATATGCTAAGACTTTGTTGGGTGCGGCAAGAGAAATAGAGGATGCAATTTATGCTGAGAATATGCTTCTAGAAAGAGAAAATGCTTTAGCTAACGCATTTGAAGAAGCAAAAGCTGCAGAAGAATTAACAATTGATCAATATAATAAAGGTGTAGCAACAATTTTTGAACTATTAGATTCACAATCTAGAAGCTTATCTTCTGAAAGTTTATTAATTAATTCTCATTTATTAAGAATTACTAATCGTATTAAGCTTCACCTAGCCATATCTTCGCCATTATTTAGAGGGATATAATACGAATGAGAAGTTTAATTAGGATAATTATTAATTCTAGATATCTACCAATATTAATTATACTTTTTGGATTCTTTATATCATTTATAATTTCTTCATTAGAGCCTCAGCCTAATAAAGGAATAGAAATTCCTAAACCAACCGCTGTATTTTATGAGATACCATTAAAGAAAGATGTAACTTTAAAAGTAAACACTAATGGAGAGGTAAGATCTGTTACTGAAATAAATGTAATTCCGCAAGTTAGTGGAAGAATTACCGAGGTTGCAGATGAATTTATTGATGGAGGTAACATTAGGAAGGACCAACCACTCATTTGGATTGATAATAGAGATTATAAATTGGCAGTTATTTCAGCAGATTCTAGGGTAGCTCAGGCTAAAAAACTTTTAGAAAGAGAAATTGCCGAAAGCGAGTTAGCAAAAAAAGATTGGGAAGAATTAGGTGAAGGAGAGGCAAGTCCACTTACATTAAGAATACCTCAGTTAGAAGAAGCAAGGGCCATTTTAAATGCTGCTAAAGCCGATCTTGAAAAAGCGAAATTAAATTTGGAAAGAACTATTATTTCTTTACCTTTTGACGGATTAATTAAGAGAAAGAATGCAGGAATTGGGCAATATGTTAATGCAGGATCGATTCTTGGTTCAGCATTTTCAACTGAAAAAGTTCTTATACCTTTACCTTTAACAGATACAGAGTTGTCTTATCTAGGTTTACCTTTAGGTTATGAAGCTGAAAGTTTCTTTGAGGGGCCAAAGGTTGTTTTTAAATCTTTTGTTTCCAGAAAAAATATAGAATGGGTTGGTAGAATAACAAGAATATCAGGATCAATAGATAGTCAAACTAGATTAGTATATGCATATGCCGAAGTTTTAAACCCTTATGACGCAGAACCTCCATTAGCTATAGGAACTTATGTTGATGCCGAAATAGATGGAAACTTTATAACTGATGGGTATTTAGTTTCAATTTCAGCAATCAAAAATGAAAATAAAATATATATTGTTGATCAAGATAATAAGTTAAGAATTAAAGAAATTGAAATATCTGGAACAGATGGCGATAATGTTATTGTTAAAGGCATAAACGATGAGGATATGGTTGTAGTGTCAACATTAAATTCTGGAATAGAAGGAATGGAACTCACTCCAATGTTATTAAGTAAAGATAGGGACTCTTAATTTAATGTATAAATTGATTTCATGGTGGGCAAGAAACCCAAAAGCTGCAAACCTACTAATGGTTGGGATTATAATCGTTGGGGTGGCTACATTTTCAAGAATTGAACAAGAAGTCTTTCCAAAAATTTCTCCACCAATCGTCTCAATTCATTATACCTGGCCAGGAGCATCACCAAAGGAGGTGGAAGATCAGATTCTTGTCCGAGTAGAGGAATCTATTAGGGATATAGAAGGGATAGATAAAATCAGAGGTTTTGCACAGGAAAACTTTGGAGGAATATATATTGAAGCTTTTCCAGAAGTAGAATTAGATTACTTAATACAAGAGGTTAAAAGGGAAGTAGATGCAATTGTTTCAATACCATATGATGTTGAACCGCCTGTCGTCGATGACGCATCTTTCCAGTTTCCTATTATTGCTATTAATATATCAGGAGATGTTTCTGAAAAATTACTTGCTAAAACGGCTCGAGATTTAAGGGATGAATTATCTCTTGAACCTCATATAGATGTAGTTGAAATTTTAGGTTACAGAAAAGAGCAAATATCGATTGAATTATCTGAAACAGCAATGCGTAGGTATGGTGTTAATTTTGATGATGTAGCTAATGCCATAAAAAAAAGTTCTATTAATTTATCTTCAGGAAATATTAAATCTGATACTGGAACTTTACAGTTAAGTACAAGAAATCTTGGTAACACATTAGAAGATTTTAATGAGATAGTAATTCTTCAAACTCCAGATGGAGGAAAAATAAAAATTGTAGATGTTGCAACTGTTATTGATGGCTTTGACGATAAAGATTCGAGAGATTTTTTTATTGATGTCGGAACAGAAAGAACTACGCAAACAAAAGGCCTGATGGTCATGTCTTCTGATAACATGAATGTTGTAAAAACTGCTAAATCAGCTAGAAATTGGATCGATAAGATTCAAGACGATCTTCCTGAAGGAGTTTCACTAGCTTTATGGACAGATCAATCAAATTTGTATCGCGATAGGATGAGTTTAATCTTAAGGGCGGCTTACGGCGGTTTAATTCTGGTGTTTATTATTTTAATGCTTTTTTTAAGACCAAAAGTTGCCATTTGGTGTTCAGTTGGAATAGGAACCGCCTTTACTGGAGCTCTGATATTCCTTCCAGGTATGGATATTTCCCTAAACATTATATCGCTATTCGCCTTCCTGTTGGTAATTGGAATAGTCGTTGATGATGCTGTAATAGTTGGTGAAAATATACATCTCGAACATGAAAGAGGTAGAATTGGTACTGATGCAGCAATTACTGGCGCTTATTTGGTTTCTAAACCTGTCTTTTTTGCAGTTATTACTACTATGATAGCTTTTTTACCTTGGTTATTTTTATCTGGTTGGCAGGTTCAATTTGTAAGGAATATTTCTTTTATAGTTTTGTTTGCTCTTGCATTTTCTCTCATAGAGGCATTTTTTATTTTACCATCCCATCTTTCAAATCTTAAGCCTTATGAGGCTAAATCAAGATTTTCCAAATTTCAAAAAAAATTCGCAGATGGCATTGTTAATTTTGGTAAGACAAAATATATGCCAGTATTAGTATCAGCACTGAGAAGGAGATATACTGCTCTAGCTTGTTTTTTTTCAATATTGATAATTGTTTTTTCAATATCGTCATCTAATTGGGTTTCTAGGAGTTTCTTCCCAGATGTTGAGGATGATGAAATGCAGTTACAAATCAGCTTACCTTCCGGTTCACCCTTTTCAAGAACTGAAGAGATTGGAAAAAAAGTTGAAGAAGCTGGTTATCAAACAATACAACATTATAAAGGTATAGATAATACTATAACAGGTATGATTATTACCATGGAAGAAAATAACTTACTTGGTTATATAAATCTTCACGAACCTTCTGTAAGAGAATCTTCAACTAAAGAAGTTGCAGCAGTTTTCAGAGAATATATTGGCGATATTCCTGATGCAGAAAGTTTCACTATAGGTACACAAATTGGAAGAAATCAATCCTCTGCTGATTTGGAATTTAATATAACATCTTCTAGTTCTGAAAATTTAATTTCGTCTAGTGAAGAATTTATGGATAAATTAAGATCTTATGATGCAGTTTATAATGTAAGTACCAGTTTAAATAGCGCCGCTACAGAATTGCAAATTTCTTTGAAACCTAATGCTGAAAAGATAGGATTAACTCTGGGTGAAATTTCTCGTCAATTAAGACAAGCGTATTATGGTGAAGAGGTACAGCGTTTACCTCGTGATGGGGATGATGTAAGAGTTATGGTTCATTATCCAAAAAAATTAAGAAGATCAATTGATAGTCTTACTAAATTTAGAATTAGAACGCCGGATGGAAGAGAGGTTCCTTTTATGTCAGTAGCCAGTGTTATACAATCTCCTGGTATAACAAAAATTGAAAGAATTGACGGTAAAAAAAGCGCCACAATTAGTGCTTGGGCGCAGGATGGGCAACAATCTAAAGTCTTAGCCGACTTTAAAGAAAATTTTGTACCTATTTGGGATAAGAAATATACGGATGTGTCTTGGCAACTTTCAGGAGAAAGACAGGGTGAAGATGAATTCTTTGCAGAAATTGTTTTTCTTTCCATGGTAGCTTTTCTGGCTATGTTTGCATTATTGTCGATATCATTTAGGTCATATTTTTTACCGCTTATAATTTTATCAGCGTTACCCTTTGGTTTTTGCGGAGCGATTATTGGGCATATAATATTTGGAAAAGGACTTTCAATGATTTCGTATTGGGGAATTGGTGCCGCGTGTGGGGTTGTAATAAACGACAATTTGGTATTGGTTGATTATATTAATAGAGTAAGGAAAAGCGGAAAACATCTTTTAGAGGCGGTGATTGAAGCTGGAGTTGTTAGATTTAGACCAATTGTTATTACCTCTATAACAACTTTTGTTGGCTTAATGCCAATAATGTTAGAGCCATCAGTTCAGGCAAATTTCCTTAAACCTGCTGTGATTTCGCTTTCTTGTGGGGTTGTTCTTTGTGCGCCAGTGACACTTATATTGGTTCCATGCCTAATGGTTATTGGTGCTGATATAGTCGATGTTATAAGTAAGATCCCAAATTTCCTTAGAAAACAATTTAGTGTAAGCTCTACATAAAATTTCATTCTTATCTTCTTATTTGACAATCTCGGCATAATTTTGGCATAATTTATTGCTATATTAATATAAGGCAACTACTAAATTTTATTATTAGAGGCAGTTATGATGAATCCTTTAATTAGGACATACAAATATACTATCGATTGGATAAACTCAAAAGGTGAGTCAGTGCAAAATGTTATTGACGCTTCATCTATGCAAGAAGCCATGAAGAAACTTCAGCTATGGACTGGAGAAGTGTTTAGCAAAAGCGGCTCAGGTAAGCCTAGATTTGTAAGCATTATTGAATCAGATAACGGCAATTAAGATATCAGAATGCATAAAGATGAATTCAAAAAGATAGCTTATCCCGAAACATATACGGACGAGAAAAAACTTCATGAAATTTTTACTTTTATGAGAAAAGAAGACCCTGTCTCATGGGTTGAGCCAGATGAGTATAGGCCTTTCTGGGCAGTTACTAAACACTCAGATATTATTGAAATAGAAAAACAAAATGAGCTTTTTATAAATGATCCAAGAACAACTTTAATGGATATTCCTACTGAAGAAGCTATCAAAAAATTTACTGGTGGGAGTCATATATTGGTTAGATCGCTTGTACATATGGATAATCCAGATCATCTGAATTATAGATCTTTGACACAAAAATGGTTTGCAC
>JAZAJI010000090.1:0-22619 GCA_036230365.1 Pseudomonadota bacterium | reverse complement strand
CTGGTCATTACTTTACTGCTGAAGCGTCTGGTGGATTTAGAAATGACTTTATGATTGATCCTAGAATGGTTGGTATAACTTTTGGAACTAAATTCTAAAAACATTATTTACTAATAATTAAGTGCGGCAATAATTGTCGCACTTTTATTTTTTAGAAGTTATTGAAAGAAAAGCTGTTTCAAGTGAAGATCCTTTTACTTCAAAATCTGAGATAGCAACACCAGAATTTTCTACTTCTGCCAGAATTTCTCTAGAACTCTGAACCTTAGGATTAAAATGGATTTCAATAATATTATTATCTACATTCGCTTCCATCTTTTTTAAAGTTTCATTATTTACATCAAAATGCCCTGATACCTTTAATGTTATGGTCTTTAAATCAACATCCTCCAAAAGCTCTTGAGTAGGGGCACATCTTACTATTTTACCGTGATCAAGAATAGCTATTGTATCGCATAATTCTTCAGCTTCCTCTAAATAATGTGTAGTTAAAATTATAGTTGTACCATTTTCGTTAAGTTTCCTTACATAATGCCAAAGTTGTTGTCTTAATTCGATATCAACTCCCGCTGTAGGTTCATCTAGGATAAGAATAGGTGGCCTGTGAACCATTGCCTTAGCAACGAGTAACCTTCTTCTCATACCTCCAGATAATGTTCTTGAATAAGCTTCAGCTTTATCATCGAGATCTAACATCTTTAATATATAATCTACATTTCTTTCTTTAGGCCTTACCCCATATAATCCTGCTTGCTGCTCAAGAGATTCTTTTGGGCTAAAAAAAGGATCAATTGTTAATTCTTGAGGAACTACGCCTAATGAAGACCTTGAAGCTTTTGGATGTTTATCGATATCATTGCCCCAAATGATTGCCTCCCCAGAGGTTTTAATTGCTAGACCTGCTAAAATATTAATAAATGTTGATTTACCCGCACCATTGGGTCCAAGTAAGCCAAAAATTGAACCTCTTGGAATAGTAACTGAAATCGAATCTAAAGCTAAAAATGTCCCTTTTCCATCTGGATTTTTATATTCTTTCTTTAGATCTCTTATATTAATTGCATTTTCTGGAAGATTTTCTGCTGGCATTTTGATCATAAATTCTTTTTTAATAATATTCTCTCTTTTACCACATTAAACTTAATGTCATAATATTAATTAAAGAATCACTATGAATAAAAATAACCAACATATTTGCTTAGTCGATGGTTCGACTTATATTTTTAGAGCTTATCATGCATTGCCCCCTCTAACGAGGAAATCAGATGGATTTCCTGTTGGAGCTATATCTGGATTTTGTAACATGCTTGATAAATTAGTAAGAGAAGAAAAAGAAAAAAGAGGAATAACTCATATTGTTGTTGTTTTCGATGCATCTGGTAAAACATTTAGAAATGAAATTTATAAAGATTACAAGGCAAACCGTTCAGAAGCTCCTGAAGACCTAGTACCTCAATTTCCTGTAATTAGACAAGCAACCTCTGCTTTTAATATTCCTTATGTAGAGCTTATGGGCTTTGAGGCAGATGATCTTATAGCAAGTTATGCAAAAGAGGCAGAGCAGAAAGACATGCAAGTTACAATTGTATCTTCAGATAAGGATTTAATGCAACTCGTCTCAAATAAGACATCTATGTTGGACACTATGAAAGGGAAACTCATTGATAAGGATGGTGTTTTTGAAAAATTTGGCGTTTACCCTGAAAAGGTTATAGATGTGCAATCTTTAGCAGGAGATTCTGTTGATAATATTCCTGGAATTCCAGGAATCGGCATAAAAACTGCAGCACTCCTTATAAATGAGTATGGCGACTTAAATGGACTTTTTAAAAATGCATCTTCAATCAAGCAAAACAAAAGAAGGGAAAATATAATTGAATTCGAGGATCAAGCATATATTAGTAAAAAACTTGTAACTTTGAAAAATGATATCCCATTACCAATATCAATTGAAGAAACATCCTTAAAGGAAATAGAGCCTGAAAAATTAATTGGTTTTCTGAAGGAAATGGAATTTAAAACTTTAACTGAAAAAAAATCTAGAGAACTAAATGTTGATTCTGATTCTATTAAAGCTTCAAAAAATACAAAAAAAGGCATTGATTTATCTCTCCCAAATAAAAAGCGGAAAACTGAAGAAATAAGTAAAGAATTTAAAAGAGATGAATATAAAATTATTAACTCAAAAGAAGAATTGTTAAGTTGGTATACAAAAGCTGAAGAACAAGGATTTGTTGCTTTTGATACTGAAACAAATTCTCTAGATGCAGTAAGTGCTGATATGGTTGGATTCTCACTTTGTACATCAGAAAATGATGCTTGTTATGTGCCTTTATTGCATACAAAAACAGATCATAAGCAACTCGATTTCAATGATGCTAAGACCTTTCTAAAAGAATTATTAGAAGACGAAAGTATAATTAAGATACTTCATAATATGAAATTTGATGCACTAGTTTTAGCAAAGTATAATATCACTATAGAAAATTATGATGATACTATGCTGCTTTCTTATTCCTTGGGGTCAGGGGGAATAAGGCATAAGCTAGATACTTTAATTAAATTTTATTTTGATCATGAAGCTATATCTTTTAAAGAGTTAATTGGTAGCGGCAAAGATAAGAAGACATTCCAAGAAATTTCTATAAATGAAGCAGGCAAATATGCTGCAGAAGATGCTGATATGACTCTAAGATTATGGAAAAAACTTAAAGCTTTGCTAATAAAAGAAAATCAAACAAAGATCTATGAAATTATTGAAAAGCCTCTTGCTAAAATTCTAATGGATATGGAAAAAGAAGGCATCTCAATAAATATAAAAAAGCTCAAAGATTTATCCAAAAATTTCGAAAATAAAATCCAGAAGATTTCTAAATCTTGCTTTAATTTAATAAATGAAGAAATTAATTTAGCTTCACCTAAACAAGTAGGTGAAATTTTATTTGATAAATTAGTATTACCTGGTGGTAAAAAAACATCTACTGGCTCATGGTCAACTGACGCGGAAGTGTTAGAAAATTTAGCAAATGCAGGACATGAATTTCCTAAGAAATTACTTGAATGGAGAGCGTTATCAAAACTAAAAACAACTTATACAGATGCTCTACCAAATTACCTCAATGAAAAAACAAAAAGGATTCATACATCTTTTGCAATGGCAACTACATCTACCGGTAGATTGGCATCTTCAGATCCTAACCTACAAAATATACCAATAAGAAGTGAAGACGGAAGAATGATTAGAAAGGCTTTTGTCCCTGAAAAGGGAAATCTGTTAATAAGTTCAGATTATAGTCAAATTGAACTTAGGCTTATTGCGCATATAGCTGATGAAAGGAACTTAAAAAATGCATTTTTAGAAGGAAAGGATATCCATGCCTCTACTGCCTCAGAGGTTTTTAATGTGCCTATTGAAGATATGAAACCAGAAACAAGACGAAACGCAAAAGCTATTAATTTTGGAATTATTTATGGCATATCTGCATTTGGTCTTGCAAAACAATTGAATATTACAAGAACAGAAGCTTCAGAATATATAAAAGCGTATTTTAATAAATATCCTGCAATAAAAGAATATATGGAAGAAACAAAAAAATTTGCTGGTGAAAATGGTTATGTAAAAACATTATTAGGAAGAAAATGTATCATTGAAGATATAAAAAACAAGAATCCGGCAAGAAGATCTTTTATGGAAAGGGCTGCAATAAATGCTCCTATTCAAGGATCAGCAGCAGACATAATTAAAAGAGCAATGATTCTATTGTCTAATAACAATGAACTTCAAGAACTCAATACAAAAATGCTTCTACAAGTTCATGATGAACTTATTTTTGAAACAAAAAAAGAAAATTCAAAAAAATCAATAGAAAAAATTAGAGAAATTATGGAAGCAGCACATGAGCCATTATTAAAGTTGAGTGTTCCACTAATTACAGAAACAAATTCTGGTGAGAACTGGGATGAGGCTCACTAAATTATTCTGCCGCCTGAAGACTAGGCGCAGCATCAATAATATCTAAATCAACAAAGGGTTTAAAGGCTGTAAAATTATCAGAAAACATTTTAACTAATTTATGAGCTTGAATATCATAATCAGATTTATTTTCCCAGGTTTCTCTTGGATTAAGTATTAATGTTTCAACACCATTTACTTCATAAGGAACTTCAAATCCAAAATTTTCATCAATTCTCATTTCAGAGCTTAAGAGAGAGCCATCCAAAGCAGATGATAAAAGTTTTCTTGTTGCTCCTATTGGCATCCTATTTCCTGTACCGTAAGGACCGCCTGTCCAACCTGTATTAACAAGCCAGCATTTTACATCATGTTCTGCTATAAGACTCTTTAGAAGTTTTCCATATTCAGATGGGTGGCGCGGCATAAAAGGCGCCCCAAAACATGCTGAGAAAGTTGCTTCAGGTTCTGTTACCCCTTTTTCAGTACCTGCCACTTTTGCAGTATAGCCAGATAAAAAATGATACATAGTTTGTGAAGAAGATAATTTTGCTATTGGAGGTAAAACGCCAAAAGCATCACATGTTAGTAAAATTATATTTTTTGGCATTACCGTTCTTCCAGATTTACTTGCATTAGGAATAAATGATAATGGATAAGCGCCTCGCGTATTTTCTGCTAAAGTATCGTCATCAAGATCCAATTCTCCTGATGATTTATCTATTACAACATTTTCTAAGATAGTTCCCACCCTTTTAGTCGTTTCATATATCTCAGGTTCTGCTTCTTTTGAAAGCCTAATCATTTTAGCATAGCAGCCACCTTCAAAATTAAATACACCATTTTTTGACCAACCATGCTCATCATCACCAATTAAAATCCTATCTGGATCTGCTGATAAAGTAGTTTTACCTGTACCGGATAAACCAAAGAATATTGCAGGGTCATCAGCAGCACCTACATTTACAGAGCAATGCATTGGCATTACATTTCTAGGAGGAAGAATATAATTTAACATTGAAAAAACTGATTTTTTTATTTCTCCGGCATAAGAAGTACCTACTATAATTACTAATCTCTTCTCAAAATTTACGGCTATCATTGTTTCTGAAGAGCACCCATGTCTATTTGGATCTGCCTTAAAACTTGGAATATCAATAATGACAAATTCAGGAGAAAATTCACTTTTTTCATCTTCTTTAACTTCAATTAGTAAATTCTGAATAAAAAGAGAATGCCATGCATACTCAGTATAAATTCTTGTACTTAATCTATGATCAGGATCAGCCCCACCAAATAAATCTTGAATAAAAATCTCTTTTTCTTCACAAAAAGCTAAAACATCTTTACATAAGTTCTCAAAATTTTCTTCAGTAACTGACTTATTATTATCCCACCATATAGAATCAATATTCTCATTATTTTTAACTATAAATTTATCATTTGCTGACCTTCCAGTATGTATGCCAGTCTCAACAACTAAAGCTCCATCCTTAGAAAGGATTCCCTGTCCATTATCGACAGTTATTTTATAAATTTGTTCCTGATTTAAGTTCCAATAAGCCTTTTTTAAATTACTAAATCCATGTAAATCTGGCTCTATTCCTGAAAAATTATTTCCAATATTTTCCAATTTTCTATCCACTAAATAAACTGCATTTATAGCAGAAACTTAAGAACTTATAAAGTAAGGTATATATACTTTTTAAAAAAAATAAACTAATTTGTAAGGTAGATGGTTAAGATTTGCTTAATAGATGATGATCAAAATATATTAGCATCACTTTCTCTAGCCTTAAAGTCTGAGAAATTTGATGTGGAAACATTTTCTGATGGAATTTCAGGGTTAGAGGCTTTGAGCAATGACACATTTGATATAGCTATTCTTGATATTAAAATGCCACGATTAGATGGTCTCGAAGTTCTCCAAAGATTAAGAAATGAATCCGATATTCCTGTTATTTTTCTAACATCAAAAGATGATGAAATTGATCAACTACTTGGTCTTAAAATGGGAGCTGATGATTATATTACAAAACCCTTTTCACAAAAATTACTTATAGAAAGAGTTAAAACGATTTTGAGGAGAAGTTCCGGTGAAAATATCTCTGACCCTTCTAATAAAAAAGCTTTAATAGAAAGGGGTGACCTCCTTCTGAATTTAGATAGACATGAATGTCAGTGGAAGGATGAAAGGATTAAACTAACTGTCACGGAATTTTTAATATTGGAAAATTTAGTCAATCGTCCCGGATATGTAAAGAACAGAGATCAATTGATGTCAGCAGCATATACTGAAGATATATATGTTGATGATAGAACAATTGATAGTCATATAAAACGGATAAGAAGGAAATTTAAATCTATAGACAAAGATTTTAACTCTATAGAAACCTTATATGGAGTAGGATACAGATTTAACCAATAATAATATGTTCAATTTATTTAAACCAAGATCATTAGCAGCAAGAATTATAACCATTAATTTTATAGGACTTATCTTTCTAGCTTTAGGTTTTATATATGTTGATAAATCTGAAGATAACTTAATAAAGGCAAGAATAGAAGCTCTTCTTGTTCAAGCGAACTTATTTGCTTTTTCTTTTGATCTAGATCAAGAAATAAGAATAACTTTTAGAGAAAATTTGAATAAATTTATTCTTAAAAGACAAGAAGATAATAAAATTGTAAAAACTAGAACTCGTATATTTGATAAAAATGAAGAAATAATCTTTGATACTAGAGATTTTGAAAGTTCAAATTCTGAGATTATCTCCAATCCTAATACCAAGGCATATTTTGATAGAATTTTTGAAGTAATAGAAAATTATTTTGGGCGCGATGCCCCATTACTACCAACAAATGGTTATTCACCATTAGATATTAATAAGGCCTTAGATGGTGAAACAGTTGCTAAAGAATATAAATTAAGTAACGGCGGATTAATTGTTCATGTAACTGTTCCTGTATACAACAATAAAGAGATTGTTAATGCATTACTTCTTACTACTGATGAAAGTGATATAGGTATAATCCTTCAAGAAGGAAGAGAAGGTTTTGTTAGAGTCTTTATTATAACTTTATTTGTTGGTTTATTCTTATCTGCGGCTCTCTCTACTACTATAGCAAGACCTATAACACGCCTTTCAAGAGCAGCTGAAAGAGTTACTGATGCTGGTGTAGGAAATACACCAATTATGGATAATAGAAAGGATGAAATAGGTGCATTATCAAGATCAATCAGGAGAATGACGAAAGCACTTCAAAATAGAGTTAGTGCAGTTGAAGCATTTGCTGCAGATGTTGCACATGAAGTTAAAAACCCTCTCACATCTTTGCAAAGTGCAATGGAAACATTAAATACCTCAGAAAATAAAGAGGAAAAAGATGAATTAATTCAAATAGCCTTTAAAGATCTTAAAAGATTAGACAGATTAATTTCAGATATATCATCTAGTTCAAGATTAGAAGTTGAACTCGCAAAGGGTGAATTTTCTGAAATAGATTTAAATGATATTATAAAGTCAATCATTGAAGTTGCTGAGTCTACAACCCTTAAGAAGCACAGGATAAATATTAATTTTAGAGCTAAGGATGAAGAAATTTTAATTTTGGGTATAGCTGATAAGATTGCTCAAGTCTTTTATAATCTAATTGATAATGCCCTTTCATTTTCAAAAGAAGGTGATGTTATAAATATTTCAATGTGGAGAGGAAGCAAGAGCGCTACTATAGAAATAAAAGATAATGGTCCAGGAATTCCAAAAGAGAGTTTATTAAAGGTTTTTGATAGGTTCTATACCTATAGACCTAATGATAAAACATTTGGAAATAATTCAGGTTTAGGCCTTTCAATATGTAAACAAATTGTTGAAACCCATTCTGGATCGATAATTGCAGGTAATAAAGAAAATGGTGGAGCTATATTTACTGTAACGCTTCCTTTGGTTAAAAAGTAATAGTTAGTGTAAGGAGATTTTTTTGATTGGCTTAATAATTATAACTCACGGAAATTTAGCTCTAGAGCTTAAATCATCATTAGAACATGTTATTGGGCCACAAAAAAATCTTGAGACTGTATGCATAGGATATGAAGATGATATTGAGAAAAAGAAAGATGAAATAAGAGAATTAATAAGTAATTTAGACGAAGATGATGGTGTAATATTGTTAAGTGATATGTTTGGGAATACACCTTCAAATATTTTAATATCTTTAATAGAAAAGAATAAAGTTGAGATGGTTGGTGGCGTTAATTTACCTTTATTAGTAAAATTAGGTTCTATCAGAGAAGAAATGGATTTAAAAAGTGCAATAGAAATTTCCATAGAGGCGGGCCATAAATATATAGGGATCGCAAGTGAGATTCTATCTAATCATAACGATCAAGATGTTTAAATTTTTAATTAGGAGATTTTAGTGAAATCAAGTGACTATAAAGTAGCGGATATAGATTTAGCCGAATGGGGAAGAAAAGAAATAGAAATTGCAGAAACTGAGATGCCAGGATTAATGGCTCTGAGAGAAGAATTTTCCAAATCAAAACCATTAAAAAATGCAAATATAATAGGCTGTCTTCATATGACGGTACAAACAGCAGTCCTCATCGAAACATTAATATCTTTAGGCGCAACCGTAAGATGGTCATCATGTAATATTTTTTCTACACAAGATCATGCTGCTGCTGCGATTGCTGCTAAAAATATTCCAGTTTTTGCTTGGAAAGGAGAAACTGAAGAGGAATATGAATGGTGCATCAAACAAACAATTGAAGGTCCGGAAAATTGGGAACCTAATATGCTCTTAGATGATGGCGGAGATCTTACTAAAATTATTCATGAGCAATATCCAAAATTATTAGAAAATATGAAAGGTTTATCGGAAGAGACAACTACTGGGGTTCTTAGGCTTTATGAAATGGAAAATTCAAAAACATTAAAAATACCTGCAATCAATGTAAACGATTCAGTTACAAAATCTAAATTTGATAATCTTTACGGATGTAGAGAGAGCCTTGTGGATGGCTTAAAACGCGCTACAGATGTTATGATTGCGGGAAAAATTGCCGTTGTATGTGGGTATGGAGATGTAGGAAAAGGATCAGCTGAATCTTTACGTTCACAAGGGGCACGAGTTATTGTTACTGAAATTGATCCCATATGCGCTTTACAGGCATCGATGGAAGGATACGAAGTTTCAACTGTTGAAGAATTTACTAAAAGTGCTGACATTTTTATAACAGCTACTGGCAATAAAGATGTTATTACTATTAATCATATGAGAGAAATGAAAGATAGGGCAATTGTTGCAAATATAGGCCATTTTGATAGCGAAATACAAGTTTCAGAACTTAAAAATTTAAGATGGTCAAATATAAAACCCCAAGTTGATGAAATTGAATTTCCTGATGGTAAAAAAATTATTCTTTTAGCAGAGGGAAGACTAGTTAACCTTGGTTGTGCAACTGGGCATCCAAGCTTTGTGATGAGTGCCTCTTTCTCTAATCAAGTCCTAGCGCAAATAGAATTATGGAATAATTCTAGTAAATATGAAAATAAAGTCTACGTATTGCCTAAACATTTAGATGAAAAAGTTGCTCATATACATCTTGAAAAATTAGGAGTTCAATTGACAGAATTAAGTAATGACCAAGCTGAATATCTTAACATTAAGAAAGAAGGACCTTTTAAACCAGAACATTACAGATATTAATAAATATATTATTGTTGTGAAGGTGGCATTTTTACAATCATGCCATCGAATTCATCTGTAATTGGAATTTGACAAGCTAGCCTTGAATTTTCTTCTCTATATTCATGAAAATCTAACATACTTTCTTCTTCATCGCTAAGTTCAGGAATTTTTTCTTTCCAATCTTTATCAACAAAAATCATACAAGTTGCGCAAGCACATCCACCGCCACAATCAGCATCTATTCCTGGAATAGAGTTATTAACCGCGCCCTCCATTAATGAAAGACCAACTTCGACATCAACGGCATGCTCTGAACCATCATGCTCTATATAAGTAATTTTTACCAAATTATTCCCCCAAAAAAAGAATCAAGATGTTTATTTATAACCTTATTTAAAAAAAAGATATATTTAGTTTATCACTTCTTTAATTGGGATTGAATCATCTGAAAGTCGATTTTGGTCAACAATAATTTTATCTGAAATAATTTTTCGTGACATCATGTGCTCACCGGGACGATTTATACAATCTGAAGCAATCATATAGTTATTTTTCATATAAAATACTGCAAATGATCTGTTATCGGAATTACCTCTAACAATAATATCATCATAATCAATACATAAGCCTGCTATTTGTAATTTTAAATCATATTGGTCTGACCAAAACCATGGAATTTGATTGTAGGGTTCTTTTTTATCCATGATCGATGACGCAACAGTCTTACCTTGCTCTATTGCATTATGAACAGATTCTAATCTGATATCTTTATTATAATAAGAATTTGGATGAAGTGTACAATCGCCAGCTGAATAAATATCTTTCACGGATGTTTCGCAAAACTCATTTACTAATATCCCATTTTGAACTTTTAATCCTGATTTTGAAGCAAGTTCATCACATGGAATAACGCCTATCCCTACCACTATAAAGTCTGCACTTATGGAGCCATTATTAGTTAAGATTTCCATATCTTTTGATTTTTTAGTTATCCTTTCAACAGAGGTATTTGTAAGAATCTTTACTCCTTCTTCATTATGAATTTTAGTATAAAAATCAGAAATAATCTGACTAGTAACTCTCTCTAAAATTCTTCCTGCCATTTCAATAATAGTTACAGATAATTCTAGCTTTTTAAGTATTGCAGCAACTTCAAGTCCAATATAACCACCACCAATTATTGCAACTTTTTTTGAATTTTTAACTTTATCCTTTATTTTCAAAACATCATCTATAGATCTAAGATAAAAGATATTTTTAGTGCTATCCTTATCAGCTTCAATTTCTCTCGGTTTTGTTCCTGTTGCTAAAACAAGTTTATCATATGAATCTTCTTTATTGTTATTGACAAAAATTTTCTTATTCTCTGTTTCAATCTTAGTCACATAAGAATTTAAAAAAAAATTAATATTATTATCTCTATAAAATTTTTCTGGTTTAAAAAATAATCTTTCCTTATCCAGTTCACCTAAAAGGAATTTCTTAGAGAGCGGTGGCCTTTGATAAGGCAAATAATTCTCAGAGCAATAAATAGAAATTTCACCTGAAAAACTTGATGCCCTTAAACTAGTTGCGGTTTGACAACCTGCTTGCCCGCCTCCAATAATGATAATTTTTTGGTTATCCATAGGATTCTCATAGATTAATGATTATGTTTAAGTATATATTATGATTAGTTTTAAAAAAACAAATTTAATAATGAATAAAGTTTCTATCAAATCTAAGAGTATTCTTGACACTATAAAGTTAGGTGAAAATATTGCTGCAAACCTTGAAAGAGGAGACCTTCTAGCTGTTTATGGAGAATTAGGGACCGGAAAAACAACATTAGCTCGCTCAATAATTAATTCTAAATTCTTTGCTAACGATCCCGATAATATTATTCCATCACCTACATTTAATTTAATTCAGATTTACGAATTTAATGAAATAATTATAGGGCATGTTGATCTTTACAGAATTAATAATTTAGAAGAAATTAATGCACTTGATCTAGAGACAATAATTGATGAAGGAATTCTAATTATTGAATGGCCTGAAAAATTAGATCAAATAATTGGATCAAATGTCTTAAATATTAATTTTCAATTAAATGACGATGATCGTATTATTAAATTATCTGATGGGGGTGGTTGGCAAGAAAGAATCGCTTCAATATATAGCTGAAAATGACTGAAGATACAGAATGTGTTTTTGATTTTGAAACAAATGGTATTGAAAAAGGTTTCAGATTACCTCATCAATTGGCTGTTATTGATATTAATAATACAAATAATCTTGAAGTAATAAATAATCGCTTACCCACTTATGAACTCCCTAGCCCTGGAGCACTAAAAGCCACATCAACTAACTGGATGAAATTAATGGAGGGCCCTAGTTTATATGAGTCTATTCCTAAAATATTAGAAAGCCTAGATTATGATATTTTATGGGCCTACAATGCACAGTATGATTCAAATATCTTAACTGAGGCATTATATACTTCTGGCTTTTTTCCATATCCACATAAGATGGGTGATAAAGTCATCTGCGATGCCTTACCTTTTATTTCTTTAGCAGGAAAAATTTATCCACATATTATAAAAACCCCTCCAGAAAAAAATGGAAAGAGAGATCAATCGCTTTCAAATGTTTTTATTAATAATTTTAAAGAAGATAAATCTATAATTTGGCACCAAGCTGATGGAGATGTTAAGGCAACTGCTAAATTATTAAATAAAATAAAATTAGAAATTCCTGAACTATGGGAATACAGAACACAAATGTTCTCGAAATTTTCTCGTTATAAAATTTTTGGTGACAGGAATAAATTTTCAACTTTTTATTTTCCTAAACAGAAAATAACTGAAATGTTTCCTATTTTTGAATTAGATACTGACAATTACTATTCAATTAATTTAGAAGATTTTAATGAAAGTAATGGTTTGACTGAAAAAAATATATCTACAATTCAAAAAGGGAAAAAACCAAAATGGTTAAAAGAAACATACTTAAAAACTCCTGGCATAATTTTTAACCCTGAGTGGTTTAATATTAAAGAAGAACAAAAAATCCCTAATAACAATGAGTTAAATAAGATTGTAGATCTAATTAAAGAGTACTTACCTATAAAAAAAGATTGGAAAGAAAAAGAAGATGAGCATTTGGAAACACAAATTTTTGGATTCCCTTCCATAAAGGATAAAGAATCTTGGGTACAATTTCATAATGCAAATACATGGGATAAAAAGATACAAGTTAAATTTTCTGAGAAAAGATCAAAAAGAATTGCTCAAAGAATAATTTTTGATAATGCTCCTGAAACAATTGATGATGAACCATATAGAGTTTTATTAGAATTTATAAAAGGAAGATGGCTTTCTAATGATCCTAAGACACCATGGACAACTATTCCTAAAGCTTTAAATCAGATAGAAGAATTTGAAAAAGATGGTGAACTAGAAATTTTTAGTAATTACAAAAATTATCTTAGGGAAATGAAAGAAAATTTATAAAAAAGACTTGAATGATTGATATGATTTTTTTAGCTTAAACTTATTGATTCTTGGAGGAGTTATGAGCCTTATTAATATTAATGATGAAGAATTCGAAAATTCTGTCTTGAAAAATCCTGGACTATGTTTAGTAGATTTTTGGGCTGAGTGGTGCGGTCCATGCAAGCAAATCGGTCCTATTCTAGAAGATATAGCGGATGATGAAAATAATAGTATAACAGTTGCTAAAATTAATATTGATGAAAACCCTCGAACGGCAACTACTTATGGAATCAGAAGTATACCAACAATGCTTTTATTCAATAATGGTGAACTAATTGACACAAAAGTTGGGGCTTTACCTAGGAATGAGCTAAATGAATGGATAAAGACTAATAGTTAAGTATCTTTAATTAATTCTCCAACTAACTGTATGGATCCACAAACTAATACTCTAGAAGGTGATTTGCCTTCAATCATTTTTAAAGATTTTCCAATAGATGTTGACCTTTTAATTAACAATTCAAAATCATTAATTTTTTGAAAGATTTCCTCATAGCTATAGTGATCTGTGCCTAATTCTATATAAATGAAATTCTTAAAAACTTTTTTAAAATTATCAAGAAATCTTAATATGCTCTTATTCTTCTTTAAACTAAATATTAAGATCATTTCTTTTTTATCTTTACTATTCATATGCTCCATCTCTTTTGATATTACATCTGAACCGGCAGGATTATGACAGCTATCAGCCCACACTTCTAAATTATTTAAATTCTTAAATTTCCCTTTATTAATAATCTCTAAACGGCCAGGCCAATATGTTTTCTTAATACCATTCTCAATTTCTTTATTAGATATTTTCAATTTCCCGGCTCTTTTTAATAATTGCAAAGAGGCAACCGATAATGCTGCATTTTTCTTTTGATGCTCTCCAATCATCTTAGGATTAGTTATCTTTACAGATTCTATTTCATCCTCATAAAAAAAATCACTTTTCTTTCTAATTAGAGTCCAATCCACTCCATAAATAAATCTATTTTCGGGTTTTGTTAAAAAATTTTTTAAAATTAAATTCTGAACCTTTTCTTCTTGCTCACCTACCACAGTCAAAATGTTTTTGTTAGTTATGCCAATTTTCTCTTTTGTAATATCCATAATATTACTGCCAAGAAATTCTTCATGATCAAGGGATATAGGTGTAATTATTGCTAAATCTTTCTTAGTAATAATATTTGTCGCATCATATTGTCCACCCATACCAACTTCTATCAGATTCCAATCACTCGGATGCTGGCGGAAAATATTAAAAGCACATGCAGTTATTATTTCAAAAAAAGTAATTTTCTCATTCTTGCTTAAGCTATTAAAGTAAGAAAAATTATCAATAAATAAATCATCTTTCACATTAATATCATTAATAACTATCCTTTCATTAATGTCTTTTAAATGTGGTGATGTTAGTGCATTAACTTTAAAGCCTTTAGTTAGTAAACATGATTTGATATATGCCAAAACAGATCCTTTGCCATTTGTTCCAGCAATGTGAATTATATTATTAAGATAATCTTGTGGATTTCCAACTTTATCTAATAATTTTTCAATTCTTTCCAATGATTTTGGTAAATTTCTAGGATAATTACTTAAATTTAGATCTAGTATCTTTTTAATATTAGATTTCATTTAACCAATTTTTTCTGCGTTTTTATTAGATAAGATCTCCAAAATATTTGAAATATTTTCTTTCAAATCTTTTCTATGTAAAACAATGTCAATCATTCCATGATCCAAAAGATACTCTGATCTTTGGAAACCTTCTGGAAGATTCTCTTTTATAGTCTCTTCAATAACTCTTGGACCAGCAAATCCAATTAATGCATTTGGTTCCGCAATATGAATATCGCCTAACATAGCATAAGAGGCTGTAACACCGCCTGTTGTAGGGTTGGCTAAAATAACAATATAAGGAATTTTCTTTTCGCTTAAAGATTGCAACATAACAGTTGTTCTTGGCATTTGCATAAGAGATAATATTCCCTCTTGCATTCTAGCTCCGCCAGAAGATGAACATAAAATAAAAGGATTATTATTATCAAGAGCATGGTTGATTGCTTTAATAATAGACTCGCCGGCAGCCATTCCTAATGACCCGCCCATAAATTGAAAATCGTGAACAGCTAATGTAACATCAATTTTATTAATACATCCATGCCCAATTACGACTGAATCAAATAATTTTGATTTTGATTTAGATTCTTTTAATCTATCAGAATATTTTCTTTGATCCTTAAATCTAAGAGGATCTATTACAACTTCAGGACTATTTATATATTTTATTGTACCTTCATCAAGAAGTTGTCTAAACCTTTCTTTAGCTGATATTCTCATATGAAAATCACATTCAGAACATACAAAAAGAGAATCTTTTGCATCTTTATGAAAGATCATAGACTCACAATTATCACATTTTAACCATAAATCTTTTGAAGAAGATTTCTTAGAAAAGATCTTTTTAAGACCCGGAGGAACTATTTTTTTAAACCAATTCATTTAATTATAATGCTGATTTAATATTTCTAATATAATCAGAAGCTTTTCCTATTATTAAATTATTATTTTCATTATTTTTATAACTCTGCATAATAATTTCTATAAAGGCTGTTCCTATTACTATAGCATCAGAAAATTTAGAAATTTTTCCTGCTTGATTAGATTCCTTTATTCCAAATCCAACCGCAATAGGTAATTCCGTGAATTTTTTTAAATCTTTTACCTGATCCTCTAAAATTTTTAAATCTGGTCTTTTTGTTCCTGTTATACCCATAACTGATACATAATATAAAAAACCGGAACTTTTATCCAAAACCTTTTTTAGTCTATCCTTATTTGTTGTTGGAGTTACCATGCGAATAAAATCTATTCCTAAATGAATGGCTAAATCACATAACTCGTCATCATGTTCAGGAGGTAAATCAACAATAATTAGGCCATCTATATTATATTTCTTACATTCATTTAGAAACTCTTCACTCCCAAACTGATAGATTGGGTTATAATAGCCCATCAAAATTATTGGAGTTTTAGAATTTTTTTTTCTAAACCCTTCAACTAAATCAAAAGTCATTCTCATTGTATGATTATTATCTAAAACCAACTTTGATGATTCTTGTATTATTGGTCCATCAGCCATTGGATCAGAAAAAGGCATTCCTAATTCTATTATATCGGACCCAGCTTCTGGCATTTGATTCAAAATATCTTGGCATAAATTTTGGTTAGGAAATCCAGCTGTTATATAAGTTATTAATGCTGGTTTATTAGCTTTTCTTAAATCTTTAAATAAATCAAAAATTCTTGGGCTCATTATACTTCAACACCTAATAAATTTGAAACAGTATCAATATCTTTATCGCCTCTTCCACATAGATTTGTGACAATAATTTTATTTTTATCCATATCTTTAGCCAATTTAAATACATATGCTAAAGCATGTGAAGGCTCTAAAGCAGGAATAATTCCTTCATACTTTGAACAAATAGTAAAAGCATTGAGAGCTTCTTCGTCAGTTGCTGAAACATAATTGACTCGCTCCTGCTCTTTAAGCCATGAATGCTCAGGACCAATACCTGGATAATCTAGACCTGCTGAAATTGAATGTCCCTCTTCAATTTGACCTTCATTGTCTTGTAATAAATAAGTTCTATTTCCATGCAAAACACCTGGTAAACCTTTTGATAATGAAGCCGCATGATCTTTACCTTCTAAACCTAAACCAGCTGCCTCCACACCATACATATCAACATCATCATCTAAAAAAGGATAAAAAAGTCCAAGAGCATTTGAGCCCCCACCAATACATGCTACTAATGCATCAGGAAGAGAATCTTCTTTCTTTAGTATTTGTTCCCTCGTTTCTTTTCCAATTATCGATTGAAAATCCCTTACCATTGAGGGATAAGGATGGGGACCAGCCACAGTTCCTATTAGATAATATGTGTTTTCAACATTTGCAACCCAATCCCTCAAGGCTTCATTCATTGCATCTTTTAACGTACCGCTTCCAGATTCAACTGGAATAATTTCACCACCTAGTAATTTAATTTTAAAAACATTTGTTTTTTGGCGTTCTATATCTTTTTTACCCATATAAATTACACAATCAAATCCGAATCTTGCACAAACTGTTGCTACAGCAACACCATGCTGACCAGCGCCTGTCTCAGCAATAATTCTATTTTTTTTCATTCTCTTAGCTAATAAAATTTGGCCAAGGCAATTATTAATTTTATGACTTCCTGTATGATTTAATTCATCCCTTTTAAAATAAATCTTAGCACCACCAATATACTCTGTGAGTCTTTCAGCAAAATAAAGGGGGCTTTCTCTTCCTATATAATCTTTTGAAAATCTATTATATTCATTGATAAAATCAGAATCCTTCTTCGCAGAATCATATGATTCTTCAAGATCAAGAATAAGCGGCATTAGAGTCTCTGCAACATATCGCCCACCGAATATGCCAAAATTACCATCTGAATCAGGTCCTATTTTGTAAGAATTTTTTTTCATACTTTAAGCTAATAATTTAAATTTTCTAATTAATTCCTCTATCATATTACCATCCTTAATGCCTAACTCTTTTTCTACTCCAGAAGCAAGATCAAGACAAAAGGCATTAGTATTTTTAATAGCATCAGAAATATTATTTATATTAATTCCTCCTGCTAAAAAATAATCCTTACCTTTCCAGCTTTCTAATATTCTCCAGTCAAATACCTTATTTAGTCCACCCATCTGACTATTTATTGATTTAACTGGTTTAGCATCAAATAAAAAATAATCTACAATATCATTATATCTTCCTGCAAACTCAAGGTCATTTTTACTTTCTATACCAAAAGATTTTATAATAGGAAGATCAAAAAAATCTTTAACCTCGATACACCTATCAACGCTTTCGGAGCCATGAAGTTGGATAAATGTGGCCTCAATAGAATTAATAGCATCAGAAATATAATCATTAGAGGCATCTACAAATACAGCTACTCTTTCAGTTTCTTTACATGACTTAGATAATTTCTTCTTAATAGCATCTTTTGGATTAATTTTTCTTGGGCTTTTGTTGGCAAAATTAAATCCTATATAATCAGCGCCAGAATTATTACATATTAATGCATCATGAGCTTTGCTTATTCCACATATTTTAATTTTTTTTTTCATTGAATACTTTTCAATATTTCTTTTACTTTAGAAAGAGGATCTTTTGATTGTGTAATAGGTCTTCCTATAACTAAATAATCAGCACCAAGAGATATAGCTTGCTTTGGTGTCATTACTCTCTTTTGGTCATCTTTTTGTGATCCTTCAGGCCTTATACCAGGGACAATAATCATAAATTCTTTTCCACATATTTTCCTTACTAAGGCGATTTCTTCTGCAGAACAAACTACACCTGCTAATCCGCTATCCTTTGTTAATTTTGCTAGATTCTGAACTAAATCCTTTACAGGATAATCTATTCCAAGTATAGCCATATCATCTTCATTCAAGCTAGTTAAAACAGTTACTGCTACCAATGATATTTTTTGTGATTTTTGACCAAGACCATCTAGCGCATATTTCATCATTTGTTGACCACCAAAGGCATGGACATTTATAATCGCTGGATTAATGTCAGAAAGAGTTTCAATAGTTTTCCTAACAGTCATAGGTATGTCATGTAATTTTAAGTCTAAAAAAATTGGAATACCAATTTCCTGGATTTTTCTTATTCCTTCAGGACCGTAAGTGTTAAAGTACTCTAATCCGAGCTTTATAGCCCCAACATAGCCTGAAACTTCTTGAGAAATCTCATATGCCTCAAGATCTGATTTAGTATCTACCGCTAAAATTATTGGGTTTAAAAAAACCTGTTTCATAATGTTATTAATATATTATGATTTGTAATTTAATCTATCCCTTAAACCTTTCCCAGATTTAAAAATTGGAACCTTTTTTGCAGGAACAAAAACGCTTACACCTGTCTTTGGATTCCTTCCATTCTTAGCATTCCTTTTGCGAACAGATAAGGATCCGAACCCTCTAATCTCTATTCTGCCTTCATCCGCAAGAGTAGATGTAACTGTTTCTAAAATTAAAGAAGTTATTTTTTCTACATCTTTTTGAATTAAATGAGGGTTTTTATTAAGTAATCTTTTAATTAATTGAGATTTAATCATCTGTTTTGTCTTCTTTACTTTCTTTTTCTGTTTCTGATGATACTACATTTTTGTCAAAAGCTTCACCTAAAATATCACCTAAAGATGCTCCCGAATCTTTTGAGCCATATTGTTCAATAGCTTCTTTTTCATCAGAAATTTGAAGGGCCTTAATTGATAATGAAACTTTTCGTGATTTCTTATCATAATTAATTACTTTTGCATCAACTTTCTGACCTTCTTCAAATCTATTAGGATCTTGTTCAGATTTATCCATTGAAAGATCATTTCTTTTTATAAATGCTGGAAATCCATCTCCAATTTCAACATCAATACCGCCTTTAAGCGCATTAACAACTGTACAAGTCACTACAGAACCTTTCTTAATATCAATATTAGCTATTGGATCACCCGTTAGTTGTTTTATACCTAACGAAATTCTTTCTTTCTCAACTTCAAAATCAAGAATTTGCGCCTCAATCTCCTGTCCAGTAGCATAATCTTGAATCGCAATTTCACCAGGAATCTTCCAATCAATATCGGAAAGATGCACTAATCCATCTAATCCTTCCTCAACTTGAACAAATATTCCAAAATCAGTTATATTCTGAATCTTGCCCTTTAAAACAGTCCCCACCGGATTATCTTGAGCAAAATTTTCCCAAGGATTGTCTACACATTGTTTAATACCTAATGATAATCTTTTCTTTCCAACATCAACTTCAAGAACCATGATTTCAACTTCATCACCAATTGAAACATATTCATTAGGTTTTTGGATCTTAGAAACCCAACTCATTTCAGATACATGGACCAATCCTTCTAAGCCACCTTCAACCTCAACAAAAGCACCGTAATCGGCCATATTTGTTACAACACCTTTATATTTATTTCCTACAACATATTTACTTTCAGCATCTACCCATGGATCATCCATTAGTTGCTTCATTCCAAGCGATATTCTCATATCTTCTTTAGATATCTTAATTATCTTTACCTTAACTTTGTCTCCAATATTTATAATTTCTGAAGGCTTGTTAATTCTTTTCCATGATATATCTGTAACATGAAGTAACCCATCAACTCCGCCAAGATCAACAAAAGCACCATAATCTGTTATATTTTTAACAATACCATCAACTTCTTGCCCTTCAGTAAAGTTTTCAATAATTTCTGACTTATCAACTAAATGACTGTCTGATAGAACTGATTTTCTTGAAACAACAATGTTCCCTCTTTTCTTATCCATTTTCAGGATATGAAATGACTGAGGATTATTCATAAATGGTCGAATATCTTTAACTGGTCTTACATCTACTTGACTTCCAGGTAGGAAAGCTTGGGTTCCATTTATATCAACAGTAAACCCTCCTCTTACTTTTCCATTAATTATTCCCTCAACAATTACATTATTTTTTTGATCTTCTACTAACTGAATCCAATTTTCTTCTTTTTTCGCTCTATCTCTTGATAGAACTGCATCACCTAAAGCATTTTCAACTCTTTCCAAATAAACATCTACCTCTGATCCTACTTCCAAATTATGATTGCCATCATTAGATGAAAATTCATCAAGTGAAATTCTACCTTCAGTCTTTAATCCTACATCAACAAGGACAATATCAGATTCAATTGAAACTATTGTTCCTTTAATTACTTTACCTTCATTAATTTGATTTTCTTCAAAACTTTTCTTCAAAAGATCTTCAAATTCTTTAGTTACTTTATCAGTTACTTTATCCTGCTTTGTTTCAGCTATATTCGACAAAAAATACTCCTCATTTACTTTAATACCTTATCAATTTCAAAACACACTTTATCCATTACCTTATCTATTGTTAAGTCAGAAGTATCAATAACAATAGCATCTTTTGCAACTTTTAAAGGTGCAGTGCTCCTTTCCATATCTCTTTGATCCCTTTTTTGCAATTCTTTTATTATAAGTTTTTTTTCTGTTTTATTATTGTTGTCTAAGAATTCCTTAAAACGCCGGTTTGCTCTCTCTTCTAAGGAAGCAGTAATATAAAATTTTACTTCAGCATCTGGAAAAATAACAGTTGTTATATCCCTCCCATCAATAACAATTCCCTTATTATTTGCGTTCTTTCTTTTAAAGTTTAATTGAAATGCTTTTAAACTTTCTCTAACTGATATTAATGAAGATATTTTAGAAGAAATTTCGTCAATTTCTTTAGTTCGGATTTTACTTAAATCAATATCATCTAAATTTAAAGAATTTGCTAACTCCAATACTTTACTTTCTTCTAAATTCTTTAATCCTTTTATGTAACATAAAAAAGCAACAGACCTATATAATATGCCACTATCAAGATGTGGAAAGCTATAAGAAGAGGATATCCTCTTAGCTATAGTGCCTTTTCCAGAACCCGCAGGTCCATCTATCGCTACAACCACAGTCATTTAATCTCTCATAACCTTTGCACCAATTTTAGTCATAATATTATAGAAATTAGGAAAACTGGTATTAATTGTATCTGAATTATCAATCTTAATCTCTTTTTTGGATATCATTCCCATTATTAATGCCGACATAGCCATTCTATGATCTAAATTTGTTGTAAAGGTAAATCCTCCCAATTTAATATTTGTATTACCAAATATTATAATATCATCTTTTTTGAATTCTACCTTAACACCGCTACTTATTAATAAATCTAAAATACCTTGAAATCTATTGCTCTCTTTATGCCTTAATTCAGAAAGGCCTTTCATAATAGTCTTTCCTTTTGCATTAGAAGCTGCAACAGCAATAATTGGATAATCGTCTATCATTGTTGGTGCCAATTTTTTAGGAATAATAGTAGCTTTTAATTTGCTTGACCTTACCCTTATATCATAGACATCCTCACCTGAAAGAATTCTATGATTTACAAAGTCAATTTTTGCCCCCATTTCCTTTAGAACCTTAAATGCTCCATCTCTTGTTGGATTAATCAAAATATTTTTAACAAGAATATCTGAATCTGTACAAATTAATGCTGCAATTATCGGAAATATTGCTGAAGAGGGGTCTCCTGGCACATCTAGATCAATTGCTTTTAAATCATTAATTCCATTTATTAGTATCTCTTTTTTAGAACCTTTCTTATTTATTTTTATGTCTGCGCCATACAATTCTAATAACCTTTCAGTATGATCCCTAGTATTAAATTTATCTACAATCCTTGTTATTCCGGGAGTATTTAATGCACCTAATAAAATTGCTGATTTTATTTGTGCCGAAGGCTCTTTAAGTTCAAAATTAAAAGGAATAGGCAATTTAGAGCCCTTTACAATTGCTGG
>JAZAJI010000089.1:0-5079 GCA_036230365.1 Pseudomonadota bacterium | reverse complement strand
CCAAGCGCATTTAGGGATATGCGGCATATATTAATAAAAAAAGAATGTACCCTAGATGGCGGTATATAATTCAATTTAATAAGGAAAAACATGACTATATCAAACTTACCTAAAGCAAAAAAAGCTGTTCTTGTTCGAAGACCTGAAAATGAAATAACTGATGATCTTTTTAATATAATTGAAGAAGATGTTATAGAGCCTAAGGAAGGTGAGGTTTTAGTAAGAGTTGATACCATCGCTATTGATGCCTGGATTAGAACTACTTTTGATGAAGGTAGTTATCATGAGACATCTGAGATTAATCAAGGAATTGGAGCTTTAGGCATTGGTGAAATTATTATTAGTAAATCAGATAAATTCAAAGAGGGCGATATAGTTAGTGGGCCGATGGGAGCACAAACCCATATTACAATGAATGAACTTGCTTATCAGAAGATTTCAGAATCAGAAATCAATGCTGAATTAAATATAGGCTTACTTGGCTTAACAACAGGTCTTACGGCTTATTTTGGCATTAAAGATGTTGGTAAATTAAAAGCTGAAGAGACTGTAGTTGTCTCAGGGGCAGCGGGAGGTGTCGGTATTATTGTTTGTCAAATTGCTAAGGCAATGGGTGCTAAAGTAATTGGAATTGCTGGGGGCAAAGAAAAGTGTAGTTTTTTATTAAATGAAATAAAAATAGATCATGCAATTGATTATAAAAATCAATCAGTTATAGAAGAATTAGAGAAAATATGTAAAGATTCCATAGATGTTTTCTTTGATAATGTTGGAGGAGAGATCTTAAATGATGTCTTAAATAATCTAAATACTGGTGCTAGAATTGCTATTTGTGGCGCTATTTCACAGTATAATAATTTTGATAATATTTTAGGTCCAAGCGCTTATTTAAAATTAGCAGAAAGCTATTCAAGAATGGAAGGTTTTACAGTTATGCATTTTGTTGAAAAGTATCCTGAAGCAATTAAAGAATTAACAAAACTTTATAATGAAGGAAAAATTATTGTTCCTACTCATTATGAAGAGGGAATTGAATCTTTTCCTAAAGCTCTACAAATGCTTTTTAATGGAGGTCATACAGGGAAACTAATGGTAAAGATGTAATTGTGTCAGAAATAATTAAAGAGGAAGTAGATTTAACTAATGTGGATATTCAACAATGTCCTTATGATGCCTACAAAAAGTTAAGAGAAGAAGCGCCAGTATACCAAGACCCTAAAACAGGGTTTTTTATTATAACAAGATATAAAGATGTTAGGACAGTTTTAACAGATACCGAAAATTTTAAAAATTCTTTAGGTGCTGCAGCTCAAAAAGAAGACGCTAATATTAATTCTGATCATGTAAAAAAAGGCATTATGTTATTTAAAGAAAAAGGATGGGTTCCGGCGCCTACTTTGGCCGGCAGAGATGATCCTAATCATAAAGAAATGCGTTCAATATTTGATCAAGCATTTCGTCCTAGTAGGATTAAAGAACTAGAGCCTGAAGTAAAGAATTTGTCTTATCAATTAATAAAAAACTTTATATCAGATGGTTATTGTAACTGGGTTAAACAGTTCTCCATACCTTTGCCATTAAAAATTATAGGCATTCAAATGGGTATTAAGAATGAGGACGATCTTTGGAAGATTAAAAATTCGACTGATGCTTTTTTTCATAGAATTGGAATGATGCTCTCTGAGGAAGAGGAGCTCGAAACTATTGAAAGAGAGATTGAGGGTCAGCATTATTTTCAACCTATTTTTGAAAAACTGAGGAAATGTCCAAATGGTACATTATTAAGTGATTTAGTTAATACTGAAATTGAAGCATGGGGAAGAACATTAAATGATAATGAATTACATGCAGAAATGATGGCGGATACTTTTGTCGGAGGAAGTGAGACTACAACTAATGCTCTCTCTGCCGGTATGAAAATACTGATAGAAAGAAATGATATTTGGAAGAAGCTAAAAAGTGAACAAGATAAATACTTAAAAGTCTTTGTTGAAGAAGTTTTAAGGTTAGAATCTCCAGTACAGAGTTTGATGAGAAACGCAGCAAAAGATGTTGAGCTTAATGGTGTTAAAATTCCTAAAGGATCTGTAATTAATGTTCGATATGCGGCTGCTAATAGAGATAGTGATATTTTTGAATATCCAGATGAAGTTAATTTAGATAGAAAAAAAGCAGGAGCACATATGGCTTTTGGCTCTGGTATTCACCATTGTTTAGGCGCTCCTTTAGCCAGAAGAGAGCTATATTGGGGTTTTAAGGCTGCTCTAGATTTATTTAATGAGGTGAGATTTTCTGAAGGTAAAAATGATTTTGCTTATCATCCACATTATTTATTGCGATCACTCAAAGAGTTGCATATAGAATTTACACCATCGGATATTTTGTAAGGTAATATTATGAGATTACGTCAGGTTTGTTTTGTTGCCGAAGATCTTGAATCTTCATTGTCAGAGTTATCTAGAGTATTTGGAACAGATGTA
This sequence comes from Pseudomonadota bacterium, assembly GCA_036230365.1. Classification (GTDB taxonomy): domain Bacteria; phylum Pseudomonadota; class Alphaproteobacteria; order MED-G09; family MED-G09; genus AG-430-B22. Next base: position 2,599 of record JAZAJI010000089.1, on the reverse strand, counting down.
TGTTTTAGGGATCCTGGCGTTAGCCATTTTGGGTTAGCTAATGGCCTATTGGAGGTAGGAGGAGATTTTATAGAGGTGGTTTCGCCAATAAAGGATAATACAACTGCGGGAAGATTCTTAAACAAGATGAAAGGAGATAGTGGTTACATGTTAATCTTTCAGTGCGATAATGCTTTAGCTTATAGAGAAAAAGCTGAAAAGTTGAATATTAGAAGCATTTGGAAAAGTGATTTAGATAATGGAGTTAGCGCAACGCACTTTCATCCAAAAGATATCAACGGTGTGATTATGTCTATAGATTCAATGAATGATGAGAATTGGAAAGAAAAATATTCTTACTGGCAATGGGCTGGTAATAATTGGTTAAATGAAGAGAAGAATAATTCCTTTTCAATAATTGGCGTGACAATGAAATGTAATAATTCTAAATCTCTCTCAGAAAAGTGGAGTCTTTTTCTCGATTTGCCTTTAATATTTGAGGACAATATTTGCAAATTAAAGGCTAAAGACTTTGAAATAAATTTTATTGAAGATACTAATATCGAATTTAATTATATGGCTGAACTTGATGTTAAAGTGAATGATCAAGACTATAAGGCTAGTATGGATATTCAAGAAAAGGAAGTATCGGTTTGTGGCGTTAAGATTAATTTAACATGAAATTAATTACTTACACAAAAGGCGTAAAGCAGGAAATAGGATCGATAGAAAATGATATTATTGTGCCATTTTCTCAAATAAAAGATTTACCAACAAATATGCTAAGTTTTTTAGAAGAGGGTAAAGAAGCCTTTGATGCTGCTAAGAGTTTATGCAATGAGCCAAAAGAAACTATAAAGTTATCAGAGGTTCAAATAGAAAAACCAATAGCAAGACCTCCAAAAATTATAGCTATTGGACTTAATTATGCTGACCATCTTGAGGAAATAAGGGCTGCAGGAAGAGATATGGAAACACCTGAGGTGCCTATGATTTTTAATAAACAATCTCTTTCCGCTAACGGACCTTATGACGATATAGAAAGACCTGTTATTTCAGATAAATTAGATTATGAGGGGGAGTTGACAATTGTTATTGGACAAAAGTGTCGTCATGTTTCCAAGGATGATGCCAATAAAGTTATTGCCGGTTATACCATTGCTAATGATGTAAGTGTAAGAGATTGGCAAATGCGGGTACCTACTTTTACAATAGGAAAATCTTTTGATACACATTGTCCTTTTGGTCCAGCAATTGTTACAAAAGATGAAATTCCTGATCCGCATAATCTTAATTTAAAAACAGAAGTAAATGGTGAAGTTCGGCAGCAATCTAATACAAAACATCTTATTTTTAATTGTTTTGAGTTAATCGAGCATTTATCAACAGCATTTACATTAGAGCCAGGTGATCTTATTTTAACTGGTACACCAAGCGGTGTAGGTGTTGTCGAAAATAAATTTCTAGAGGCTGATGATATTGTTAAAATATCAATAAGCAAATTAGGTTATATTGAGAATAAAGTTATTAACGAAGTAATTGAATAAGGTATAAAATGGGAATTTCAGTCTGTAATTCATCTCAAAATGTAGATAAAAATAATTCTTTAAATAAAAAAAGGGAAGAGCAATTAAAAAAAGATTTGCAGCATTTCAAAAAGATTAAAAAGAAATTAAGTTCTACAACTTAATTTTCTTGTTCCTTGTTATTATTAAAGTATCCTCTTATTCCAATATAAGTATGGATAATATTTACTATTACAAAAGCATAAAGATCTAAGACGATAAACATAACGGCCCCAGCTAGTCTTCCTAAAGCTGTTAAAATATATCCACTAAGGCGAGACTTTGGTTTTGTAGAGCTAACTAAATAAACTCCAAGCAAACTAATTACTACAATAACCCACTGCCCATATTTAATAAAATTTTCCATACCGCTCTCCATTATAGGTATTTAATATCTTCTTAAAAAAATAGAGTAGATTAGATTCTATAAATCTTATTCTTCTACAAAACCCTTAAAGAATTTAAGATAATCAATAAATTTTTCGCTTAAACCTTCATTCTTTAAATAATCCCTACTTGCAGGAAGGTCTATAGGCTCAAATTCTATATTTTCCATCACTTTATTGGGAAAATCATGATTAAGTATTGCGGCTCTTCCAATGGCAACAAAATTAACTTTAGAATCGAGAATATCATAAACATTCTTACTAGTTCTAATATTTCCAGCGACAGTCAATTGCACATCCCCATAATTTAATTCAGTAAAGTGTTCGAGCAAGGTTTTATTTTTATGCTCTTCTTCAATAGGGTGTTTAAATGAATCCCATAATGATATATCTAAAAAATCTATCTTATATTTATCTATTAGCTTCTGGCATACTTCCTTGCTTTCGTTTAATTTTATACCAAATCTTTCAGGTGAGAGTCTCACACCTAACAAGAAATTATCTCCACAACTTTCTCTAATTCCATCAACTACCTCATAAAGTAATCTGGCTCTATTTTCCAAAGTTCCGCCGTAATCATCTTTACGCTTATTAATAGTTGAGCTCAAAAATTGGCATATTATATATCCATGCGCTCCGTGAACTTCAATACCGTCATACCCTGATTTT
>JAZAJI010000088.1:0-5245 GCA_036230365.1 Pseudomonadota bacterium | reverse complement strand
GGACCAGTCATCTTTATCTCTACGACAAACTGCATCAGCATATTTTTCGACCAATTGTCGAATTTCATAATCATCACTCATTGTATTTCCCTTTATTTAATTTTAACTAAAAAAATCTGCTCTTGGTACACCAGTATCATCATAAACCGGTTCTTGTTTAATTATTTTATATTTAGCAGAAAAAGCGTTTAAAAGACCTACCTCATTTAGAGTTGCCCCCATGTTTTTATACCATTCATCATCAAAATGTTTCTTTAAAGATTCTTCACTTTCCCATCTTTCCATTACCCAAATTCTACCAGGAACATATGGATCTAATGTCCAGCTATAATCTTGGCACCCTTCTTCTTCTAAAGCCCCATCAATAAGAGGTTTGCAGTCTTTCATTAATGAATCAACTTTATCCGGATCAACATCAAATGTAGCAGTAATTATAATATCAGTATTTTCCATATTTCTCTCCAATTTAAATAATATAAATATTAAACAAAAAAATTCCTTAATAGTGAATATATTTCTTAAAATAATATCATAAAAATGGTAAATAAATCTCGCGAATCTGATAATGAAATTTAATGAAGAGTTTTCTTAAAAGAATTGCAATTGCTTTTTTTGTACCAAAATCTTTTTTGGCTTTAATTCTAATTATAATATCTTCATTAATCTTATTTGCCTTTGAAAATGTAGAAATTCTTCAACCCATTAAGATCTTACTATCATCTGAAAGCCTTTCTATAAAATTAGGGGATAATAATTATTCACTTTATGATGGCTTTTACTGGATATTTTTTATAACGATTTTCTTTTCCTTCACGGGAATTGTTATTGATCTTGTTGAAAAAGGAATAAGTAAATTAACGGTATTTAATTCAAATACAGTTAATAGGATAACTCTTATTTCAAAAATTCTTTTATTCATTTTATCTGTAGTAATTGGATTAAATATTTTAGGGGTGGATTTATCCAGCCTTGCATTCCTTACTTCGGCTCTTGTAGTTGGTATTGGTTTTGGACTACAAAAAATAATATCAAATTATGTAAGTGGTATAATTTTACTTTTCGATAGTACTATAGAAAACGAAGATCTTATAGAATTAGATGACGGGACATTAGGTTATCTTGAATATACCGGACAAAGGAATTCAAGAATCCGAACATTTGATGGTAAAGAAGTAATGGTTCCAAATGAAGATCTTATAACTAGCAAAGTAATTAATTATACGCATTCAGATAACAACTCCAGAATTGAAATTATTATTGGGGTATCATATTCCTCGGACTTAAATCAAGTTAAAGAAATTATTTTAAGCGCAGCAAGTGAACATCCGAGAACACTAAAAGACCCCGAGCCAGCATGTTTTTTGAGAGAATTTGCAGATAGTTCAGTAAATTTCTTATTACATTTTTGGATAGGAGATGTCGATGAAGGAAGATATGGCCCTCAAAGTGAAGTTATGTTTGATATATGGAATAAATTTGAAGAAAATGGCATTGAAATACCTTTCCCGCAAAGAGATATTCATATTAAAGAACATATAAAACAATGATTAGAAAAATTAAAATTTTTTCAATTTTAACTGTTACTTTCTTCAGTTGCTCAATCTTCAGCCAAATTGTTGATATAGAAACATCAAGAAAAGAAGATTTCGTAGGAACAAAGACCTCAATAAATTTAGGATTTGATGGCTCAAGCGGTACTGTCGATAGAACTAATTACTCCATAGGTGCGAGAATTGATTTAAATAATGAAAATTGGAATCGTTTTTTAATATTTAATTATTCACGAAGAGAAAAAGATGAAAATATTAATGAAGATAATACCTTTATTCATTTAAGATTTGCTAGAAAATTAACAACATTGTTAGCTGTAGAATTTTTTATACAATCCAATGAGAAGCCATTAGAAAAAATAGAAGAAAGAAATTTAATAGGGGCTGGCGTAAGGATCAGTCCATTAAAGGATCTGAGGTTGGGGATTGGGCTTTTTGATGAAACCGAGAAAAGAATTAATTTAAATGAGCGAAATACAACTAGATTAAATACTTATATTAACTATTTATTGAAAATTTCAGAAAATACATCATTAAATTCATTAATTTATTTTCAACCAGATATAGATGATTTTTCTGAAATAAGGTCTTTATTGAGATTGAACTTAAGAGTTAAGGCAGTAGAGAATTTTTTTATTAACATTAACTATGAATATGTTCATGACTCATCACCTCCATTAGGAACTGACAAGAAAAACTCTATATATGGCGTTAAATTAAGTTATGAGTTCTAATAATTTATCAATATTATTAAAAAAATTAATTAAGTCTTCATGAAAATAAGTAGCTAAAATAATTCCAATTATTATTCCTATAATAATTCTTATCATACCAAATTATTTATCCCAATCATCAGCATTCATTAAACGTGCTCTTTTTTCAAAGTATTCAGAGTATTTTGGTTTTAAATTTAAGGCTTTTTTATAATATTCCACTGCCAGATTAACATTATTTAATTTCTCATAAACTAAACCTTTATTAAAATATACAGCAGAAATATCTTTAAGACCCTCTTCAGCCGATTTATCATAATATTCTAATGCCTCTTGATAATTTCTTTTTAAATAAGAGCTATTTCCAAGGCTTAACATTGATTCTGATCTAGTTCGATCATTTTCTAAACCCTTATTTAGAAATTTAATAGCCTCATCTGGTTTTTTGGAATTATTATAGATAATTCCAATATTAACATATGAAGCGTAAAGGTTTCTTTTGGTTATGGTCACATCATTTATGGCTGTAAAACAATATTTTAATGAACTCTTGTTGCTATATCCAAACTTTGCTGCCTGATAGCATAATGCGGCATCCCCCTTTCCTAAAACAGTAACATAGGAAAATGCACCTGAATGAAAAAGGGAAATAGATAGGAATATTAAAATTAAAAAATATCTAGGTTGTGACATATTTAATCAAATCCTTATAAAAATTTAGCGATAAATTCCTTTGGAACATGTCTTTCAGGCCAGAAGAAATGTAAATTCATAACTTTAACTTTCCATTTACCATCAATCTTTACATACTCCTCATCATATAATGCCAACCAAAGAATATTACTTTGACCATCCTCTAAATCAGTTCCATCCATATTTTTAGTAATTAAATCTATTAAATAAACTCTACCCTTGGCAGTATCAGGTCCAGTAATTTCTACAAGATGATTTGTATTAACATGCATACTAACAAATGGCGTTTCAAGTGTATCTTTAAATGTTTCTTTATAATTATTATAAATTGTATCTTTACCAACCCAATCACCGTATGGGCCATAGCCACAAACAGCGCCATCAGCAAATATTTCCATTAATTGGTCCAGCTCTCTTGCATCCATGCAATAAGAATACTTCAATCTAAGTTTTTTAATTTCTTCGACATCTATTAATTCCCTAAGTTTGTTAACTTCATCAGGTGATAATTGATTTTCTTCTGTCATAGTAATTTAACTCCTAAATAAAAAAGATATGATAAATAAATATTACTAATATGTAAATTTAACTTATAAAAGCATTAATGGAAAATGATAATAAAACTAAAGATTTTAGCACTTGGCATGTTACTGAGCCTTTCGAAGATTATGTAGGGCCTTTCTTTTATAAAAAAGAAAATGAAGAACTTATCGCAGCATTTGAATTTAAAGATCATCACATGAATTCAATAAAATCACTACACGGGGGAATGATAATGAGCTTCGCTGATTATTGTTTATTTGTTGTTGCCCATGAATACACATCTAAAGATAGCTATGTAACAATAAGTTGTTCTACTGAATTTCTAAAAGCATCTTATAAAAAAGGTTTAATTTACTCCAAAGGTGAAGTTACCAAAGCTTCTCGATCTTTATTATTTGTAAAAGGTAAAATCTTTAATGATGAAGGCGATATAGCTACATATAGCGGAATATTAAAAAAAATATAGATTTAATAGTTCTTATTAATCTTTTCTTCTAATTCTTTTACTCTATTCTCTAACTTTGTAAGTTCTTCTTTTTTTACAAAACCTGATTCTTTCATAAATTTTTCTAATGCAGGTTTCATCATTTTTTCCATACCTTTTAAATCTTTAGCCATATTTAATAAATTCATTTTCTCTCCTAAGCTCAATTAAACTCATATTTTAATTTTATTTTTTTTACGATTATATTTCTTTTTATTTTCAATTACTCTTTCATAAGTTCCTTGTTTTTGTCGTATTGGCCTTGATTTTTTTACATTTTTCTTAGGCATTGAAATATTTACAATTAATCAGAGCCATAACTTGTTAAAGTATGCTTAATAATTTTCCAATTATTTTCTTTTACCATATGAGTTTCATAATACCCCCAAAGAGTGGTTGATGTATCAGGTTTATCTTTATAATAATGTGTTGCTTGTAAATCAGTTCTTACTATCGCGATATTTCCATCAAATGCAATCATTGGATTGCCAAGCATGTGTTGGGTGTTTCTATATTGACTAATTGCAGTTTCAACATAATCAACCCAATTATTTAATCCTTCAAATTTTACTTCTCCTCCCCCTCTCCAATTAGGGTCGTATACCACTTTAACAACCACATCATCAGAAAATATTGATCTAAATAGTGTGTAATCTTTTGTATCAATTCCTATTGCATACTTGTTCATGTTATCGATAATCTTGTATCTGTCTTCTATAGCTAATTCTTGTGAATTTGCGTTAAAGTTAATTGTCATAATAAAACCCAATACTAAAAATAAAAAAAACTTCTTCATAAAATTGCCCTCTTTAAAATAAATGCTAAAACTAAAATTAGCATTAATAAACAAATTAATAAATTTTTAATCATAGGCTACAAAGGTTTTTGAAACAGAAGAGTCATTCTGTCGCTTTCACCAATGTTTTTATATTTATCTCTATCTAGATCTTTTAAGTAATATGTCGGAGGTAAGGTCCATACGCCAGTTGAATAGTCTTTAGTATCATTACTGTTCTTATTTACTTCTGATTTATCGATAAGCTCAAAACCGGCTTGCTTCGCTAATTTTACTGTAAGCTCCTCAGTAACATAGCCACTTTTATACATATCCGATAATGATGTTCCGGGATTAGCTCTGTGCTCCACTATGCCAAATAGGCCTCCAGGCTTTAAAGCTAAATAAGATTGATCAAAAATTAACTTTGCATTTTTTGCATCATCATTAAGCCAGTTATGTAAATTTCGAAAAGTTAAAACTGCAT
>JAZAJI010000087.1:0-18604 GCA_036230365.1 Pseudomonadota bacterium | reverse complement strand
TTATTATTTCTTCTATATTTTTTTCTGAAATTTTTGTTCTATATTTCTTAATATTTATTGAGGGATTAAGCTCTTTAGAAAATTTTTCAGCTATATCAACTTTATTTTTACCAATATCATTATCCTTATAGATAACTTGTCTATTCATATTCGATAACTGTATTTTATCATGATCAACTATTCCAATCATTCCCACTCCCGCAGAAGATAAATATTGTAGAACAGAACTCCCTAAGCCACCTAAACCAATAATAAGTACTTTTGATTGATTAATTCTCTTCTGACCCTCGGAACCTATTTCTCTTAATATTAATTGTCTTGAATATTTTTCAAGATTCATTTTACTTTTTGAAGATTTATTTTTCACCTGTTGAACCAAATCCCTTTTCTCCTCTTGAGGTAGTATCCAATTCATCAACAATATCTATTTTAAATTGACTAACAGGAGATATAATCATCTGTGCTATCCTCATTCCTCGCGCAACATTAAAATCATTTTTTCCTAAATTAACTAATATAACAGATATTTCACCCCTGTAATCACTATCAATTGTTCCAGGAGTATTTAGAACAGTAATACCATGTTTTGCTGCAAGGCCTGATCTAGGACGAATTTGAGCTTCATAACCTTCAGGAAGGCCAATAGAAATTCCTGTAGGTATTAATTTATATTCACCAGGTAGAATTTTTATTTCTTCCTTTTCAGGATTAGCTGAATATATATCCAGCCCAGCTGCTTGGTTAGTTTGGTATTTAGGGATAGGTAGGTCTTTTCCATTATTAAGGACCTTAAGCTCAAACCTCACTAAGCAGCCTCATTAAAGAATTTTGAAATCTTTAGACAAATTTTTTCAGCTATATCATTTTTATTCAGATAACCCCAATCTTCAACATTATTATTATCAATTAATTTTACTGAATTCATTTCGCTATCAAAGACACTTTCTTCGCCATTATGATGCCCATTAGCTATTATCCAATCGCATGATTTATTTTTAAGCTTTTCTTTTGCGGCCTCAATAAGATTATCCGTTTCTAAAGAAAAACCTATTACAAGTTTAGGTCTATTATTATTTAGTGTGCTTATTTCTTTTAAAATATCCTGATTTTGCTGAAGATTTATTGTTAAGTGATCACCTTCAGATGTTTTCTTAATCTTAGTATTGGAGGTTTCTGAACATTTCCAATCTGAAACTGCAGCAGCAAATATAGCTATATCTACTGGTAGATTCTTTCTGCATTCTTGAAGCATTTCCTCAGCAGAATTTATATTAGTAACTTTTACATTTTCTGGATCTTTTATATTCACCGGTCCGCTAATAAGGTTTGTATCAGCACCGTGTCTTCTTAGAGCGTTAGCAATTGCATGTCCTTGCTTGCCAGAAGATCTATTTGACAAAAATCTGACAGGATCAATTTTTTCTATTGTTGGGCCAGAGGTAACTAATGCCCTTTTTCCATTTAACAAACCTGGTTTGAGAAGAAAGTCAATTTCCTTTTTGATTTCATCAACCGAAGCCATTTTACCATAACCTACTTCTCCGCATGCCATTTCGCCCTTGTTAGGCCCAACAAATTTAATACCTTGTTCCTTTAATTTTAATATATTGGCTACAGTATTTTGGTTTTCCCACATTTTAACATTCATAGAGGGCGCTATTAATGTTGGTTTATTTGATGCTAGCATAATTGTACTAGCTAAATCATCCGCAACTCCATTAGCAATTTTATAAATTGTATTAGCAGTAGCAGGTACAATTACAATTAAATCAGCTTCTCTAGATAAGTTAATATGTCCTATTTCAGACTCATTATTTAAATCGAAAAGTTCTGTATAGACTTTATTTTTTGATAATGTGGCAAAAGATATAGGTTGAACAAATTCACATGCACTTTTAGTCATTACGCATGTAACATCATCACCTGACCTTTTAATTTCTCTAATTAAATCAAGCGCTCTATATGACGCTATACCACCAGTTATGATTAATAATATTTTTTTCATAATTTTCTCAAAAATAACAAAAGGAATATAAATCCATTAATTTCAAATGTGTAGGATATTTTAAAATTAAAAAATAGAAATAATTAATAAAACTAATAAAAGAGTAATAACTATATAAAACAATAAGTTATAATTCCTACTATTTATATTACTTAAGCTTTCCGGGTGTATCTTTACTCCTTGGTAATCAATTATTTTCCCCATATTGTTTATATTTTTTTTGACACCTTCAATATTATATGGAAGGTTTACAATAATTTCCTTTGCGCGATTAATTATTTCATCACTAGAAGAATTAATTTTATTTGTAAGATCTAATTTGTTTAATTCAGTCAATATCGGTTCTGATTCAATCCAGATATTTAGACTTGGATCATATTCTCTTGCTACACCTTCAACTACAACCATTGTTTTTTGGAGAAGAAGTAATTGGGGCTGTGTTTTCATATTAAATTTATTAGTAATTTCAAAAAGCTGTGTAAGTAAATTTCCAATGGATATGTCATTAGCATCCCTTCCTTGGATAGGCTCTCCAATAGATCTTAATGCTTGAGCAAATTTTTTCTTATCCTCGGTTTCTGGGACATATCCAGCTTTGAAATGTACTTCGGCAATTCTTTCATAATCTCTATTAATAAAACCAAGTAATATATTATTTAGATATAGCTTACTCTCAAAATTAAGATGTCCAACAATACCAAAATCTACTGCTATAATTTTCTCACCCTTTTCGACAAAAAGATTTCCCTGATGCATATCAGCATGGAATAAACCATCTCTAATTGATGTAGTTAAAAATATTTTTAAAATATTTTTTCCTATTTGCTTTATATTAAATCCCTTTTCATTAAGTGTATTTATATCTTTTGCTGGTATTGCATTCACCCAATCAGATACTAAAATATTCTTTCGTGTTAGATCCCAATAAATATCTGGAACATCAAAATAATTATCATTAATTATATTTTCCTGTATTTCTGATTGAGCAGCAGCTTCTAATCTTAAATCAATTTCTATACCTAAGCTTTCGGCCAAAGTTTTAACTACATCGACTAGCCTTAGCCTTTTTGCTTCTTTAGAGATCTTTTCAAATAGATTTGCTGCTACAAAAAAATTTCTTAAATCTTTTTTTATTTCTTTTTCTATATTAGGTCGCAAAATTTTAATTGCTACATCATATTTATTACCATTAACTTGTATTTTTCCTTTGTGAACTTGAGCAATAGAAGCTGCAGCTTCAGAAGGCATTAAATCTATAAAAATATTTTCATAATCTTCTTTAAATTCATTTTGAAGTATTTCTTTTGCTTTTGATATTGCGAATGGCTCAACTTTATCTTGGAGATTTTTAAGTTTATCAGATAAATCTTTACTAATAATATCTGGTCTAGTTGATAAAAATTGTCCAAGCTTAATCCAGGTTGGACCAAGAATCTTTAAAGTTTTTGTTAAATCTGTTTTTTTGTTGTGTTTTACAAACAATATTAATTTTAGGATTTTAAAGAAAAAAGGTATTTTGTTTTGACTGTTTTTTGGGATAAGGCTCTCTTCAGCAATTATTGCTCTAAGAGCAGGAATGAGGTTTATTATCCTATAAAATTTTATCATAAAATTTTCCTGCTTTTATAAATGCATACTATGTTACCACTAAGTTGTCTTATTGATGTTCTTTTAAAATTGACATCTTCTAATGTTTTTATAAATTCGTTTGGTTTAGGAAATGTTCTTATGCTTTCAACAAGATATTTGTAAGAGTCTTCAGATTTAGTTATTAATTTTCCTAATTTGGGTATTACAAAAAAAGACCAAGCATCATAAAGATTTCTCAATGTATAATTTTCAGGCATTGAAAATTCCATACACAAGAAAACACCCTCTGGCTTTAAAACTCTATAGCACTCTTCTAAACATTTTTTTCTATCAGTCATATTTCTGATTCCAAAGGATAGTGTTATCACATCAACAGAATTATCATTTAATGGAATGTTTTCACCATCACCACATATAAGATCAATTTGGTTAGATTTTAACAATTTATCTTTTGTGTTAGATTCTTTTAGCATCATAAAATTTTTATCAACAATTTTGATTTTTGCATTAGAATGATTTTTTACTATTCTTTTAGCTATATCACCTGTTCCACCTGCTAAGTCTAATATTTTAGTTTCTTTGTTATTATCAATTTTAAGTAAATTAACAAATTCCTTTTTCCAACCCCTATGCAAACCAAATGACATGAAATCATTCATAAGATCATAGTCATTTGCAACATTATTAAATACTTCTTGAACTTTAGAATAATGTTCCTCCCTTTTTACTTGCTCATATCCAAAATCATTTTTTTTCATTAATATAAATCCTTGTTTCGCGAACATAGCTTGTTGTATTGATTAGTTCTAGATAGAAAGAGTAAAATAATGCCTGAATTACCAGAAGTAGAAACAACAAAAGAAGGTTTAAAAAAAGACCTAGTGGGTCAAAAAATTCTTAAAGTTGAACTATCTGATAAAAAATTACGGTTTCCTTACGATAAAAATTTTAAAAAGAAAATAATTGGTAAATATATTTTATCAATAACTCGAAGAGCAAAGTACATTATCTTTAAACTCTCTAATGAGGTGAAAATCATTTCTCATTTAGGCATGTCTGGAAGTTATAGAATAATTGACAAGAAATTATTCAATAATAGGCAAAAAATTAAACATGATCATTTTATTCTAAAAACAGATAAATTTGTTGTTATTTATAATGATCCAAGAAGATTTGGTTATATATTATTGCATAGTGGCACTAATATTGAGCATGAGCGCTTAAGTCATCTTGGGTATGAACCTTTATCAAAAAATTGTAATGCAGAAAATTTATCTTCGTTGATGTATAAAAAAGATAGAAACATAAAAAATGTTCTTATGGATCAAAAAATTATCGCCGGATTAGGGAATATATATGTTTGTGAAGCATTATATAAATCAGGAATTTCTCCTTTATTGGAAGCAAGAAGATTAGTTAGTAAAAATAGAACACCAAAAAAAGAACTTATCTTTTTAGTTAAAAATATTAAAAAAATTATTGAGTCATCAATTATCCAAGGAGGTTCTTCATTAAAAGATTATGTTAATACTCAAGGTAAGATGGGTTATTTTCAAAATAATTTTAATGTATATGGACGGGAAGGTAAAAAATGTATTTCAAAAGATTGTTCATCGAGTATTAAAAGAATTATTCAATCTAATAGATCGACCTTTTTTTGCCCATCATGCCAAAAAAAATAAATTTAATAATAAATTTATTGCTATACTATTTTAGACATTAGTTTAATTGATAATAGAAATTTATGTGAGAGGAATCTTATGACAAAAAAAAATGTGTTAACCGAGATCAAGGACAGTATAATTATTGCTGCACTCAACAGACCAGAAGCTCTAAATGCCTTGAATGACGATTTGATGGATGAGTTATCAAATGTAGTTGATCAATATGAAGAAAATAATAATCTAAAATGTCTAATTCTTACTGGTTCAGAGAAGGCTTTTGCAGCTGGTGCTGATATAAAACAAATGCAACCAAAATCTTATATGGATGTTTATAAAGAAGATTTTATAACAAGAAATTGGGAAAGAATTTCAAGATGTAGAAAGCCTACAATAGCAGCGGTTTCAGGTTATGCCCTGGGAGGTGGTTGTGAATTAGCTATGATGTGTGATTTTATTGTAGCTTCTGATAGTGCAAAATTTGGTCAACCAGAAATTAATCTTGGTGTAAGTCCAGGGGCTGGGGGAACACAAAGATTAACTAGATTTATTGGCAAGTCAAAATCTATGGATATGTGTTTAACTGGCAGAATGATGGATGCCGCTGAAGCTAATAGTATAGGTCTTGTAAGTAGAGTTTTATCTAGCGATAATTTTATTGACGAAGTGTTAACTATAGCGGAAGAGGTTGCTAATAAATCACTGGTTGCGACAATGATGACAAAAGAAATGGTTAATAGAGCATATGAGACAACTCTAGCTGAAGGCGTTAGATTTGAAAGAAGACTTTTCCACTCTATGTTTGCAACAAATGATAAATCTGAAGGAATGGCTGCTTTTATAGAGAAAAGAAAGCCTGATTTTAAAGATGAGTAACTGAGTGCTTGACGCTTTATTGATAAGTAAATATAAGACCAATCATTATATATAGGATTTTTTATGGCTAATTTATCTTCTTCCAAAAAAATGGTAAGAAAAATAATTAAGAGAACAGAAAGAAATAAGTCTCTTAAAACAAATGTTAAAACTTCAATTAGAAAATTTCGTGAAGCTATTGATTCTGGATCTAAAGATGAAGCTAAAAGTACTTTAAGGGATGTTCAGCCTAAACTTATGAAGCTTGCCCAAAAAGGGATAATTCATAAAAAAAATGCATCTAGAACAATTTCTAGATTAACCAAGAAGCTTAAAAATTTGAATTAAATTTCTGAAATTGGAAAATTAAATCTTATTAATTTTTTTTTCTGAATCATGTTGCATGATTTGTGACTCAAGGATAGTGTAATCTCATAAGAATTTTTTTAAATTTTTTTTACATCATTAATTATGTTGTAATTCTATCTCGAAGGGCACTTTATTTTGGAAGACAATAATCCTCAGCAAAAACAAATTAAAGAGTTCTGGGAACGATCATTATCTATTTTAAGAGCAGAAATTGGTGAGGCAACATTTAAAAGTTGGTTTAAGAATATTGAATTTGGTGAATTCAAGAATAATCAATTACACTTATATGTTCCAACAAGATTTATGCGTGATTGGATTGAAAGTCATTATTCTGAAAGAATATTATCTCTTCTTATCAGAGAAACTAAGGAAATAAAATCTGTTGTTATTGAGGTAGTTGTTGCCAAAATCGAAGATAATAAAGATAAAACCAACATAAATAAATCTACAAAACTTTCTAATAAGATTTCTGGTAAAGAGGTAATGGACCATAATTCATCTGTTGGAGCACCAGTAGATGAAAAATTATCATTTGAGAACTTTGTAGTAGGGCCATCTAATGAGCTTGCTTATGCTGCGGCAAAAAGAATTACTGAATCAAGAAATGTTTCTTTCAATCCCTTGTTTTTATATGGAGGTGTAGGTCTTGGTAAAACCCATCTATTACATGCAATGGCTCTTGAGATTAATAAGAATTGGCCAGAAAGATCAGTCCTTTATTTATCTGCTGAAAAGTTTATGTATCAATTTATTAAGGCCTTGAGATTTAAAGATACCATGTCGTTTAAGCAGCAGTTTAGATCTGTAGATGTTTTGATGATTGACGATATTCAATTTATAGCTGGAAAAGATTCTACACAAGAAGAGTTTTTCCATACCTTCAATACTCTTGTTGACCATAATCATCAGGTTATTATTTCTGCTGATAGGTCGCCAGTTGATCTTGATGGAATAGAAGAAAGGATAAGATCTAGACTAGGTTGGGGTTTAGTTGCAGATATTCATCCTTCAGATTATGAATTAAGATTAGGAATCTTGCATTCTAAAGCAGAATCACACATTTCTGAAAACTCTGAGTTAATTATTCCAAAGAATCTTCTAGAATTTTTAGCGCAAAGAATAGATTCTAATATAAGGGTCTTAGAAGGGGCTCTAAATAGAGTTATTGCATATTCATCTTTTGCTAATAGACCTCTTAGTATTGATATGGCTAAAGAAGTGCTTAAAGATTTAATCAGAGCTTCGCAAAGGAAAATAACAATTGATGATATTCAAAGAAAAGTTGCAGATTATTATAATCTTAGATTATCTGACTTGCTTTCTGCAAGGAGATCACGAACAATTGCTCGCCCAAGACAAATTGCTATGTATTTATCAAAGATTTTAACTACACGTTCTTTACCTGAGATAGGTAGAAAATTTGGAGGTAGAGATCATACAACAGTTATTCACGCTGTAAAAAAAGTTGAAGATTTAAGGGTAAATGATATTGCAATTGATGAAGAAGTTGAAGTTCTTCGAAGATCCTTAGAAAACTGATTCTTAAGTGATTTTTCTCAGTTTTCTGCTATAATTTATAAGTGATTCGTAAATAAAAATTAACTTATCTGTAGTTAAGAAAAGGAGCTTTAAATCTATGAAGATATCGATTGAAAGAGATATTCTTCTTAAGAGTCTAAATCATATTCAAAGTGTTGTTGAAAGAAGAAATACTATCCCTATATTATCTAATGTTAAGGTTATATCTAGTGATTCCGGTATTTCTCTTACAGCAACAGATTTAGATCTAGAAATTATAGAAAGTCTTGAAAAAGCAAATACTTTAGAATCAGGAGTTGTTACGACTTCTGCACACACATTATATGATATTGTAAGAAAATTACCTGAAGGTTCTACAGTAGACATATCAACCAAGGAAAATGACAAATTGGAGCTTAGCTGTGGTCAATCTAATTTTGAGTTATCAACTTTACCTGAAGAGGACTTTCCGGAGATGTCTTCCGGAGAAATGCCCTGTAATTTTGTTATAGGTTGCGATGAAATGGCAAACATGATTGATAAATCTAAATTTGCTATTTCAACTGAAGAAACTAGATATTATTTAAATGGCATCTTTTTGCATGCTATTAACGGTGAGTTAAGAAGTGTTGCTACTGATGGGCATAGACTAGCTTGTATTCAGTCAAAATTACCCGCAGGTGCAGATGATATACCAAGTGTAATAATACCGAGAAAGACTATAGGTGAAGTAAGAAAATTGATAGAAGATACTGACGGTAATATTAATATATTCTTATCAGATACTAAAATTAAATTTGAATTAACTGACA
Organism: Pseudomonadota bacterium; assembly: GCA_036230365.1. Lineage (GTDB taxonomy): Bacteria > Pseudomonadota > Alphaproteobacteria > MED-G09 > MED-G09 > AG-430-B22. Next base: position 9,794 of record JAZAJI010000087.1, on the reverse strand, counting down.
TTGCTTTGACATCAAAATTAATTGATGGAACTTTTCCAGATTATGAAAGAGTTATACCAAAAACAAATACAAAAGTTATGGAAGTTAAAACTAAGGATTTTGCCTCCTCAATTGATCGAGTGGCTACAATTTCATCCGACAAATCAAAAGCAGTTAAGTTTGCCATAGAAAATAATTCTTTAATTTTAACAGTAACCAACCCTGACGCAGGTGTTGCTGTTGAAAAGTTAGAGGTTTCTTATGAATCTGATGATTTAGAGGTAGGTTTTAATGCGAGGTATTTATTAGATATTTCAAGCCAAATTGAAGGTGACAAAATGATTTTTACATTGGAAGATCCTGGAGCTCCTGCTTTAATAAAAGATTCAGCTCATGAAGATGCCACATATGTTTTAATGCCCATGAGAGTTTGATAGAGGTCTTTTAAAGGGTGCCGCAAGAAATCAATACAATAAATTCAAAAAACAAATCATTTGATCATATCGAATCTTTAAAAATTATTAATTTTCGTTCACATGAGAATTTTAATCTCGAGCTATCCGGTCTTCCACTTGCAATAATTGGTGAAAATGGAGTTGGGAAGACTAATATTTTAGAGGCAATTTCATTGTTATCACCAGGAAGAGGAATCAGGAATTCTAGTTTTTTAGAAATGGTTAAAGACAATAACTTAAAACCATGGGGAATAAGTTCTAATATTTGTTCTAATCAAAAAAGATATAAGGTTTCAACTGGAATTAAAGAAAGCTTCAAAGGAAGAGATATTAAAATAAATGAAAAGATAGTATCGGGATCTAGCCACTTACCAGAAGTTATTTTGATTTCTTGGTTAACACCTTCAATGGATCAAATTTTCAATCAAACACCTTCTTATAGAAGAAAGTTTATAGATCGACTATGTGCGGTTTATGAGAAAGAGCATACTAAGAATTTAAAAATTTACGAGAAGTTAATGAGAGAAAGAAATGTATCTTTTAAAAATGAAATTATAGATAAAAATTGGTTAGATGCTTTGGAATTACAAATGGCTAATATTTCCATACTAATAGCAGAAACAAGACTAAAATTTATCAGTAGTTTGAACAAAATATTAGAAAATAATCTTGATAAGGTTTGGCCAAAATCTAGTCTAGAAATTTCTGGTTTTGTTGAGAATTTGGTTTCTTCATGGAACAAAGATAAGGCAATAATGGTTCTTTGCGAAACATTAAATGCAAACAGAGAAAAAGATTTTTTTTCAAAAAGAACTTCAGAAGGCGTTCACAAAAGTGATCTGATGGTTAAAGAAAAACATAAAAGAATGGAAGCAAAAAAATGTTCTACTGGAGAACAAAAAGCAATGTTAATGGGGATAATTTTAGCGCACTTAGAATTGGTATCAATCCATACCTCAAGATACCCTATTCTTTTATTAGATGAGGTATTAGCACATCTTGATGAGAAAAGAAGGAATTCATTTTTCAAGCAGATTTTAAATATTGGTTCTCAAATTATTATGACAGGAACAGATATTTCAGTATTTAGTTCTTTAGGTAAAAATTTAGATATTTTTCATCTTAACCAGAATAATCTAAGGACAATATAAGTTAACAGGATAAAAAATGGTTAAAAAAGTAGAAAAAAAACAAGTTAAAAAGAAGACTAAGAAAAAAGAAGATTATGGGGCTGAATCAATAAAGGTTCTTAAGGGTCTTGAAGCTGTTAAGAAGCGGCCAGGTATGTATATTGGCGATACAGACGATGGATCTGGATTGCATCACATGGTTTATGAGGTTGTAGATAATTCTGTTGATGAGGCTTTAGCAGGGCATTGTAATAAAATATCAGTTATTTTAAATGCGGATGAATCTGTAACTGTTAAAGATGATGGTCGCGGAATACCTACAGAAATTCATAAAGATGAAGGAGTTTCTGCAGCAGAAGTCATAATGACACAATTGCATGCAGGCGGAAAATTTGATCAAAATTCTTATAAGGTTTCAGGCGGGCTTCATGGAGTTGGCGTATCTGTCGTAAATGCTTTATCTGAAAAGTTAGATCTTACAATTAAAAGAGACGGTAAAGTCCATGTTATGTCTTTTGCAAATGGTGATACTGTTAAACCTCTTAAAGCTACTAAAGATTGTAAGGAAGAAACTGGTACAGAAATTACTTTTTTCCCCTCTAAAGCAATTTTTACTATGACAGATTTTAATAAGAGAACTCTTGAAACAAAATTGAAAGAGCTAGCTTTTCTTAATCCTGGAATTACTATTCACTTAGAAGACAATAGAAAGGATGAGCCCTGGGTAAAGGTAATGTCATATGAAGGTGGTCTAGTGGAATTTGTTAAACACATAGATCAGACAAGAAAATCATTAATGCAAGATCCAATTAATTTTACAGGAAAAAAAGATGATATAGAGGTTAGTATAGCTATGTGGTGGAATGATAGTTATTATGAGACAGTAAATTGTTTTACTAATAATATACCACAAAAGGATGGAGGAACACATTTAGCTGGCTTAAGGTCTGCGCTTACTAGAGTTGTGAATTCTTATGCTCAAGAGTCTGGTTTAGCTAAAAAAGAAAATGTGCAATTAGTTGGTGAAGATATAAGAGAAGGTTTAACTTGTGTATTGTCTATAAAAGTAGCGGATCCAAAATTTTCAAGCCAAACAAAAGATAAATTAGTATCTTCTGAGGTACGCCCAGTTGTTGAAAGTTTGATCAATGATCTTTTATCAAATTGGTTTGAAGAACATCCAAATGAAGCAAAAATTATAGTTGGTAAGGTTGTTGAGGCTGCATCAGCTAGAGAAGCCGCAAGAAAAGCAAGAGATCTTACTAGAAGAAAAGGAGCATTAGATATTTCTTCTTTACCTGGAAAATTAGCAGATTGTCAGGAAAAAGATCCTGAAAAATGTGAAATCTTTATTGTCGAGGGTGAGTCTGCTGGTGGTTCAGCTAAACAAGGAAGAGATAGATCAACACAAGCAATTCTTCCATTAAAAGGAAAAATAATCAATTGTGAGAAGGCTAGGCTTTCTAAGGTTTTATCATCGAATGAAATTGCTACATTAATAACTGCGCTAGGTGGAGGTATAGGAAACTCTATTACTGAAGAGGATAATGAAGAGGATGAAAGCTTTAAAACAGAAAAATTACGCTATAAGAAAGTAATAATTATGACTGATGCTGATGTTGATGGCGCACATATTAAGACTTTACTTCTAACATTTTTTTATAGGCAAATGAGATCTTTAATTACTGATGGATGTTTGTATGTTGCGCAGCCACCTCTTTATAAGGCAAAAAAAGGTAATTCAGAGACTTATTTAAAAGATGACGATGACTTAGAGAATTACTTAATCGATTCAGGAACAACTGATTCATCGCTTATACTAAATAATGGAGAAGTAATTGGCTCTAATGATCTTTTGGATTTAGTGAAGAAAAGTAGGCATTTCAAAAACCTTATTTCATCCTTACCTAAAAAGTATAATCAAGGTTTAGTTGAAACAGTTAGTATTAGTGGAGCATTTGAACAACCAATCAAAGTAACTAAAGAAATACTAAAAGAAATATCAAACAGATTTACAAAAAGATTTGAAGATTTAAATGCAAATTGGGATTCTCAATACGATGAAGAAAACGGTCTGCTAATTACAAGAAAAGTTAGGGGTGTAAGTGAAAATTTATCTATTGGTAAAGGATTGTTTTCATCCGCTGATTCAAGAAGATTAGGTAGAGTTGCTAATGAAATAAAACAATTTTTTCCATTTATAGATCAAGATTCCTCAAATATCTTTGAAAGAGAAGGAAGAAGTTATGTTGTAAATGGTCCTATGGATTTAATTGAGTCAATATTTAATGAAGGCAGGAAAGGTCTTCAAATACAAAGATATAAGGGTCTAGGAGAAATGAACGCTGAACAATTGTGGGATACAACTCTTGATCCTGATTCAAGAAGACTTTTACGAGTTAAGATTAATAGAGAAGAAGATAATAGTCAGATCTTTGCTGATTTAATGGGTGATGAGGTTATTAAAAGGAGGGAATTCATTCAAGATAGTATTGAATCAGGGGATCTTGTAGCAAATTTAGATATTTAATTTTTATTTCTAGCCTATTTTATTATGAGATTATATTAAGGAATCCTAATTTATTGATTATTTCTAATGTAGATGTATTAGGTTTAATAAAATCAATAAACTCCCCATTTTTGTTTGCTATAAAAATTATGTCTAGATGGTTTACTGTATAGTTATCTGGCATATCAGAATTTTCTTCTTTTTTAAAATATACCTTCCAATCAGATGTAATGTTTTCTATTTCAGCTGTAGAGCCAGTTAGCCCTATAATATTTTCATGGAAGGCAGAAACATAATTAGAAAGAACTTCTTCATTGTCTCTTTCAGGGTCGACTGTAATAAATAATGTCGTTAATTTTTTTGCATCATCACCTAGTTTTTCTATAACATTTGCCATAGTCAATAATGTTGTCGGGCAAACATCCGGGCAATAAGTGAATCCAAAATATATTAGCATTGGCCTCTGATCTTCTTTTGAGTCGTAAATTTTACCATCATGGGTTTTGAGTCTGAAATGACCGCCAGGAATTCCATCTTGATTTTCTACCTGAATAACTACTTGATCTTGATGATAATTACGATTTGAAGAAATAAAAAAAGTTCCAAATCCATATATTAAGAAGGAAACCAATCCGGCAGTTAACAGTATGAAAAAATATTTCTGAAACATGTCTATAGGTGTATAATAAGACCTAGTAAAAATCTATTAATTTTAATTTAGCTGAGCAAAGAATAACAAATATGAAAATTTATTTTAAATTAACATTAATATTATACATATTAATTTTATACCCACTTGCTCATTTAGAGGCTCAACTTGATAATAATAACAAGAGTCCTTTTAAAGAGGGTTCACTTGTCATAGCTGTTAAAAAAGGAAAAATGCATGATTTAGTATCTGCATTAAATTCAGGTGCACCCATTAATCAGAAGGATTTTGATGAGGTTCCAGCCTTGTTATTGTCAATTGAAAGATCCAGGATTGATATGACTTTGTACCTTCTTGAAAAAGGGGCTAGAGTAAATATAAGGGATCAAGAAAATAGAACAGCCCTTTCACTTGCGGTATTAAGGGATGATCCAAATTTAATTAAGACATTAATTGGGTATGGTGCAAAACCAAATAAATTAGGACCGAATAGACAAACACCTCTTATTATTGCCGCACGAGAAGGTAAATTTAATTCTGTTAAAGCCTTATTAGAAGGCGGAGCTTATCCTGATGATACTGATTTAACGGGTAGAACAGCTTTAGATTGGGCAAAAGCTAAAAGATATAAGCGGATAGAAGATATACTAATTGCCAATGGAGCATATGATGGGTAAAAATTTTAAACTTCGTGGAAAAAATACTTGGATTTAATATATCAAAAAAGTGCTACAGAATTAGCGAGCCTAATTAGTAAAAAGGAATTATCTAGTAAGGAAGTAGTTGAGTCTCACTTTAATAGAATATCTCAGATTAATCCTTATATTAATGCCATAACATTAACACTTGATGAATTAGCTTTAGAAGCTGCAGAAAAAGCAGACAATGCTTCAGATGAAGATCGTAAAAGGCCCTTTCATGGTGTTCCTTTTACAGTAAAAGAAAATATTGATCTAAAGGGAACTCCAACAACTTGGGGGTTGCCTTTATTAGCTGAAGCTATGCCACCTAGTAATGCTCCGATAGTAGATAGAATGATTCAAGCAGGAGCAATTCCAATAGCTAGAACTAATTTGCCTGAATTGGGTTTACGACTTGATACCGATAATCCTTTAAGAGGAAGAACGATAAACCCATGGAATAAAAATTTAACACCTGGAGGATCAAGCGGAGGAGAAGCTTCAGCAATTGCTACAGGTATGAGTCCTTTTGGTTTAGGAAATGATATAGGGGGCTCCCTTCGTAACCCGGCTTATTGCTGTGGTATTGCCTCTTTAAAACCTTCTGTTGGAAGAATTCCTTATGTTGTATCAATGGAGCCAAAGGATATAGGTATTGCTCGATCTTTTTTAAGTGATGGACCAATGGCTAGGTCAGTCAATGATCTTAAATTAGGATTATCTATCTTGTCGGGAAGACACATTTCTGATCCTGCTTCGGTTGATGTTCCATTAAATGCTCATGTCCCAAAGAAACCTAAAGCAGCAATTGTAAAAGACATATCCGGATTTGATATTGTTCAAGCTACTATAAAGGAATTAGAAAGAGCTAAGGAGATATTATCTGATAAAGGTTGGATAGTTGAAGAAGTCGAAGCCCCTGAGTTAGATCGTATCTTTGAAGTTTGGGCTAGTATATTGAATGCTGGATTTATCCAAGCTACACCTAAGGAAGTATTTAAGAAGGAAACTGCAGATTATTTAAAGCGAGCAGAAGGAGAGCTTGTTGAAAATACTATACCTTTAGGTGAAGCTTTGATCGAAAGACAAAGATTAAGAAGATTATGGTCAAAATTTTTAAATGATTACTCAGTATGTATTGGTCCTACATGGACAAATCTGCCTTGGCCGATAGATACAGATCTAGATCCAGATACTGGTATAAATACTACAAAAAAGAGTTTTGCTTTTATTGTTCCAGGCAATTGCTTAGGGATCCCATCTATAGCCTTACCAACTGGTGTATCTGATGGATTACCTACAGGAATACAAATTTATTCAGATTTATATAGAGAAGATCTTTGTTTCTTAGCAGCAGAAATTATAGAAAAAGAATCAAAAATACCAACCCCAATAGATCCAGTTAAGTAGCTGATCTTATTCAGCTGCTATATTTCTGTTTTCTTTTTTAAAATTTATTTCTTTTAGATATTCTAAGCCTTCATCAGCTATATCGTCACCGACCATCCTATCACCTTCGCCTTTAAGTTCATCAAGGTTTACATAAGCTGAATAAAATTCTCTAGTCCTATCAGTGATCATTCCGGCTTTAAGGAGAGTTTTAACAAGAACTCTAAATATATTTGTGGAATCTGCCATTGCTTCCCTTCGGGTTTCATCAGTGACTATTTCATGAACTTCATGCAGAATTTGCTCCCAATTAAGGCCAAACTGTTCATAGATAACCTTCTTTTGTTCTGGATTAACAAGATTAAATAGTAAAATTTGGAAACAGTTAGCTGCCCAGTCCTCGATGATGTTTTGTTCATCCTCATCAAGTTTAGGAATTGTTTTATCAGCCCAAATCTTACCAAATTTGTGATGGAAAGCTTCATCTGTCATTACTAGCTGCATTAATTTAACTAATACTGGATCATTAGAGTGTTGATAAATAGATGCAAAAGCACCCATTGCAAGTCCTTCAACTAATATTTGCATACCAACAATTTTTTTATATACTTCGGGAGCATTAACTAATTCAGCTAATAAGTCTCCTAATGTTTGGCCGACAGGCAAAGGTCGTCCCCATCTTGACTGAATGTATTTAGAAAAACCGGTCACATGCCTTGCCTCTTCACGCGTTTGATTTGCAACATACTCTTGGGCACCTTGATCTTTTAAAATATGGCAAAGACTTGCAGATAAATTAAGAGCACCTTGCTCGCCATGTAAAATGGAAGATAATTGCCATCTAGAACTTTCATTAGCTAACTTTATTTTAGATTTTTCATCTAATTTCATAACAGATGGACATTGAAGTTCTGGAGTAAATTGTTCAGGCATTAAAAGTTGGTTTTCGATATCAAAATTTTCAGAAAAATCTATATATTTTGTATCTAAGGGATCCCAAAAATGAGCATGCGTTGCTGAAATAATCTTATCAAAATCATCTGATCGATTTCCATAACGATCAACTTCAACCATTGAAGCAAAGTCATCCGGAGCTACTGCTTCATAAGCTTCATTTTTAGTTATTTGATTTTTTTTATTCAATTTATTCTCAATTAACATTAATTATGATCTTATTTTTATTCTAAATTCTTAATTAATTCAAGTAACTGTTTCTAAATATAATTAACTAGACCTTCAGCAATACAGCCTAAAAGTAAAAGACCAAGTTGAATAAAAGAGGCGAAGAAGTTAGACATAGCATTTTTTTTGCTTGGTACACTTACTAAAATTATACTTTTCCAAAGAAAATATATACCGCCTAAAAAAGTAGGAAAGAAATATATTAATCCCATATTAAATAATAATGGAACAAAAGAGATTAAAACAAGCAAGACAGTTTGTGAAAGTATGACATATGAAGAATTTTTTGCTCCGATTAAATTGGGGAGCATAGGAATATTCGCTTTTGCATAATCTTCTTCAATTGCTATTGCTAGACTCCAAAAATGTGGTGGTGTCCAAAGAAATAAAATTAAAGCTAAAATTATTGCAGATATGGACAACATTGGGTTAACTGCCGCAGAACCAGCAAGTACAGCAAAACTTCCTGCTAATCCTCCAATTACAATATTATAGATGCTCGATCTTTTCAGTAATATTGTATAAACATAAGCATAAAAGAAAGCTCCTAAGAACATATATATTGCGGAAGCTATATTTATGAAATAAATAGTAATCAATAAAGGTGAGATCAATAGTGTAGAAAAAACCAACAACCACAGTTTATTTGTTTTAAAAAAACCTGTGGCAAATGGTCGCTGAGATGTTCTCGGCATTAATTTATCTAAATCTTTTTCATAAAATTGATTAAAGGCACTAACGCTTGCAGAGGAAAAAAACATACAAAATATCAAAATAACAAATTCCCTCACTGTAAAAGAATTGCTATAGGGCATAATAAAAACGCCAGAAATAGCACATAATGTTATAGTTAGGCTTATCCTAACTTTAAAAAGTTCAACTATTTTTTTAAAAACCAAAAACATTTACCTTAATGAGTTTCTTACATTTACAATTGAGAACAAATTAATATAGCAATATTTATTGTTCTTCAATGTCTTATCTTGACTTTAAAGTGACTATAAGTACTTTTGTCCATTATTGTTATAAATTCTGTTTTTCTTAAACAATTTTTAAGAAAAAATAATGAAAGAATTTAATTAAAGGAGTCCTGTCCAATGATCATTTTTTTAATGTTTCTTGTTCTTGCAGGGTCTATTTTATTCCATTTATTTTCACCTTGGTGGTGGACTCCAATAGCTTCTAACTGGGGTGGTATAGATTTTATTATTGAATTAACTTTTGCAATAACTGGTTTTGTTTTTGCTGCCGTCATTGGTTTCATGATTTATTGCCTTTATAAATTCAAAAAAGTGCCTGGTAGAAGGGGCGAGTATGAACCTGAAAATAAAAAAACAGAAGTTACCTTAACAGTATTAACAACAATTGGCGTTATAGCACTCTTAGCTCCAGGTTTAATAGTATGGGATGAATATGTAAGTCCTCCGGATGATGTTATGCCAGTTGAGGTTATGGGACAACAATGGTTTTGGAGTTTTAGACTTCCTGGAGAGGATGGAATTTTAGGTACGAGTGATGCTAGAAATATTAATTCTGAAAACCCATTTGGTTTAAATCCAAATGATCCAAATGGACAAGATGATATCTTAATTGAAGGTGACGACTTACATCTTCTAATTGATCAACCTGTAAAGGTTCTTTTAAGGTCGATTGATGTTTTGCATAATTTTTATGTTCCTCTATTTAGAGGTAAAATGGATATGGTTCCTGGGATGATAACATATTATTGGTTTACTCCTGAAAAAGTAGGTGAATATGAGATATTGTGTGCAGAATTATGTGGGGTAGGACACCATGCAATGCGTGGTTATGTTTCTGTTG
>JAZAJI010000086.1:0-4477 GCA_036230365.1 Pseudomonadota bacterium | reverse complement strand
TTAAAAATTTAATAAAAAAACTACCTGAACTTCAAAAAATTATACCATATATATTACCTGATAATTGGGCTAAAAATAAAAAAGCTTATATTATGTTTTGGGCTATAGCGATTTTTAGTGTTGTTTTTCTTATTTGGTCAGCTTTTGCAGACATAAATCAAGTTGTTAGAGCTTCTGGGCAAGTAATTCCTGATTCAAAAGTACATTTAGTTCAATCATATACAGGAGGTCCTGTAGAAGAGATTAATATTTCGCTTGGAGATAAAGTAACAAAAGGTGATATCTTATTTTTAGTTGATAATAAAAATTTAAAATCAATATACCAATTATCGAAATCTGAAGTAGAAACAAGAGGAAGAAAAGTAGAAATATTAGAGGAACTTGTCAAAAAGGGGTCTGATTCAGAATTTCGCCTTTTAGATGAAAGACTTGCATTGATAGATTCCAAAAAAAGGCACGATATTGCCAAAAAAAATTATGAATCTTCTTCTGTTAAAGCCCCTGTTACTGGCTTAGTAAGTAAAATGGATATAACAAATATAGATCAAATTATTCAACAAGGAGCATTATTAGCAGAAATTGTCCCAGAAGATGATAAATTAAAAATCGAGGCAAAAGTTTTACCAAAAGATATTGCATATGTGAGAATAGGACAAAAAGCTATGGTTGGTTTTTCCGCCTATGATCAGGCAATATATGGAAGGCTAGAAGGCAAGGTTAGTAAGGTAGCTGCAAATACAACTGAGAGCGAAGATTCTTCCTATTATCCAATAATAATAGAAATTAATGATTTTCAAATTAAGGAAGATAAAAAGATAGTTCTTCAATCTGGTCTTGTGTCCGATATTTCAATTATAGGTGAGGAAAGAACAGTATTAAGTTATATAATTAATCCGATAACAAAATTATCTCAAAATGCTTTAAGAGAATAACTAAATTGTCTTTAAGTTTACTACCTTATCTTTATCATCTTTTTCAACACTAAAGACAAAATTTGATGCTTCCAATAATGCATCATGGGTACCAGTATCTAACCAAGAAAAATTCTTATCAAGAAAAACTGCTTTTAATTTTCTTTCCAAAAGATATCTATTATTTAAATCTGTAATTTCTAACTCACCTCTATCAGATTTCTTCAATTCATGTGAATATGAAGACGCTTTATTGTTATAAATATACATACCAGTTACGATCCAATTAGATTTTGGATTCTTAGGTTTTTCCTCAATGGATATAATTTTATTTTCGTTATCCAAATTTAAAACTCCAAAACTAGTGGGATCTTGAACTTCATAGGCAAAAATAGTGGCACCATCATTTTCTTGTATAGCTTTCCGAATTTTTGAATGCAAATTAGGTCCAAAAAATAGGTTATCACCTAAAATTAAAATAACAGGATTATTATCAAGCCACTTTTCAGCTATAATCAAAGACTGGGCAATTCCATCAGGATTTTCTTGAATTGCATATTCTAATTTAACATCCCATTGACTACCATCTCCTAAAATTTTTTTAAACATATCTATAGAATCAGGAGATGTAATTATCATTATCTCCTTAACTCCTGAATGAATTAATGTTGAAAGCGGATAAAATATCATTGGTTTATCATATATAGGTAAAAGTTGCTTAGAAATTATCTTTGTTAAGGGGTGAAGTCTTGTCCCTGCACCCCCAGCCAAAACTATTCCTTTATGCATATTCTCTTTAGTCATTTATTTATCCTGTAACAAAGAAGATAAAACTTTTTTTAGTCTATCTTGCCATAAAGGTATTTGTATACCTTTTTCCTCAAACCAGGCGAAGTTTACTTCAAGCCTTGAATCACTTGGTCTTTTAGCTAAAGATTTCCACTGATTTGCTTTTATTTTATTTAACTCTGCTAAATTATTAATATTTGTTATTCTTTTCATTTCCTTTCGTATTTCACTTGCTACCTCATACCAGTTTGTATAACCCTTATTAGAAAAATGTATAATTTTTTCATTATTTTTTGTCAAAACATTGTCATTGGAATACTGATTAACTAGAAAAAAAATAAAATTAGCTATATCAAAAGAGTAGGTTAAAGATATTTTTTGATCATGTATTACATCAATATTATCTTCTTTAGAAATTAAGTTAATTATTGTTTTTACAAAATTATTTCCAGTTTCACCAAATACAGATGCAAGTCTAATTATTAAAGAATGCTTATTTTCTTTAATTATTTGATCCTCTGCTAAACTTTTTGTTTTTCCATAATAATTAATAGGTAATTTAATATCTGAATATTTATAAGGTCCTTTGCCTTCTCCAAAAACATAATCAGTAGAGAATTGAATAATATCTATATTATCTTTCTTGGCTAGCTCAGAAATACACTTAACACCTTCAAAATTTGTCAATCGAGCAATTTCTCTTTCCTTCTCCGCTAAATCCACAGAGGTAAAAGCGCCTAAGTTAATAATAAGGTTTGGCGAAAAATCATTATAATTACTTAATATTGAACTTTTATCATTAAGATTAAATTCAGTAGATGAAGGAAAATAAAACTTTAGCTCAGAATTTTTAACTAAATTTTGTAGGGCTTTACCAATTTGACCTGAGCCGCCAGTTACCAAGATTTTCATTTTATTTCTTTATTTTCCCTAATCTTTGACCTGAATATTTCTTTTTATTTATCAAGAGTAGGTATTCTTTATTATCAAGATACCACCTTAATGTTTTTTCAAGACCATCCTTCCAAGAAATTTTATGCTTCCAACCCAGTTTATTCAATTTGGTTGGGTCAATCTCATATATAAAATCATGCCCTGGTCTGTCCTCAACATTATTGATAAGTTTAGTGCTGTTTTTGGCTTTATTTTTAATTATCTTATCGTATAGATTACAAATATTCTTTACTACATTAATATTAGTTATCTAATTACAAGAGCAAATATTATATTTTTCACCAATTTTACCATTCTTGATTATGAAAAGGAGAGCGCTTACATTATCATCAACATGTATCCAGTCTCTAATTTGGTTTCCTGCCCCATAAACAGGTATTTTTTCATTTCTTGTACATTTATTAATTGTTAATGGGATTAATTTTTCAGGAAATTGCCACGGTCCATAATTATTTGAAGTGTTTGTTGTAATAATTGGAAATCCATAAGTTTTAAACCATGATCTTGTAATTAAATCTGCTGATGCCTTTGATGCAGCGTATGGGCTATTAGGGCGATAATGACTTTCTTCAGAAAACTTTTTCTTTTTATTATTCAGTGAGCCATAAACTTCGTCTGTAGAGACCATAATAAACCTAAAAGATTTTTTCTTTTTTGGGGTTAAACTTAACCAATAATCATAAGCTGTAGTAATTAAATTATAAGTTCCTAAGATATTAGTGTATATAAAGCTTTCTGGGTTATCTATAGATCTATCTACATGACTTTCAGCAGCTAAATGAAGTATGTAATCAGGTTTTAATTGTGAAATAATTTTCTTTATAGCAATCTTATCATTAATATCATTCTTAAAGAATTTATAGCTAGAGTTTTTCTTATGAGATGTGAATTTTTCATTAGACGCGTATGTTAACTTATCAATATTAATAACAGTATTATTCTTATTTTGAAGAAGGGTATTTATAAGATTTGAGCCTATAAAACCGGAACCTCCACTAATTAAGTATGTCTTAGTCATTTTATAACTCTACTTTATCTTTAATTTCTTCCCAAGAAGATAAATTTTGATCTTTTTCAGATAGAATTACTTGATTTCTCGATATAGGCCAGTTGATAGAAAAGAAATTGTCATCATAAATAATTCCACTATCAGAATCTGGATTATAAATATTATTCACTTTATATAAAACACTTGTATTATCTTCTAAGGTACAAAATCCATGTGCAAATCCTTCTGGTATATAAAGCCACCCTTCCCCGTAACTTAAAGTCATTGAGCCATACTTTTCATATGTTTTTGATTGCGTTCTAAGATCAATAAATACATCAAAAATCGACCCAGACAGAACTTTAATTAATTTGCTTTGGGAAAAAGGTTTTAGTTGAAAATGCATCCCTCTTACAGTGTTTCTTTTTAAGGATAAAGAAATATTATCTTGCACAAATGTATCTTCTATTCCGATTTTAGAAAACTCTTTATAATTATAATCTTCAGAAAAAGAACCTCTCTCATCAGAATGTATAGTGGGCTCCACCCTCAAAACATCGCTAAAAATAATTTCAGAACGCATTAAAGTAAACTCTCAACTAAATTTACCTGTTTAGGTAAACAAACTGTCTTTAAATCATATCCTTTTACTATTGTTTCCCTTGCTTTTTTCCTAATTTTTATAAAATCATCTTGATTTTTTAAAACTAAATCAACCTTTTCAGCCAAAGCCTTATGATCATGGAAATCTACCAAGAGGCCATTAACTTTGTCTTTGATTACTTCTTCAACCGGTTCAGTCTTAGAGCCTATTATCAAACATCCCATTGCCATG
>JAZAJI010000085.1:0-13332 GCA_036230365.1 Pseudomonadota bacterium | reverse complement strand
TAATTTTAATAATTGCTATTGATGAACTTGGAAATCTATTTTTTATAATTTCTGAACTTTCATTTATCTGATTAATATTTAAAAGCGATAAGGCTAATTGATGAATCCCTGGATTATGACCAATACAAATTATATTTTTTTTATTAATTGAGTATTCAAAAATAATGTTTGCCATTTCTGTTGAAGAGGCCAAATATAATTCCTTTACATAATTCCTTTTGATTTCTGGCGAAATATTAATTAGAAATTCTGATGTTTGCATTGTTCTACTTGCCGATGAACATAATAAACTTAAATTCTGATACTTTTTCTTTAATAATTCGGCAATTTTCTTTCCGTCAGACTTACCTTTTTTAGTTAGTTTACGATCATAATCTCTTAAGCCTATTTTAGCTTCTGCATGGCGCCATAATATTAAGTTTAAATCCATAAATTAATTCTATATTAAAAAATAAAAAAATATCAAAAAACTGTTTGTTTTTTTTTCGAATTTTGATATTTCTTCATCAAATTAAATTAATAACCTAATTATAAATTTAATTAGGAGAAAAAATGCTAATTAAAAGAATTTTCAATTATACTTTAGTATATTTATTTCTTCTTTTCGTTTCTTTTTCATCACTCCAGGCTGATACATCAATTTATGGGCGCTTAGATCTAGCTATTTCAAATATTGAGACAATTGATAAAGGTTCATCTGCAGAAATAAAATCTCTCGCTTCTCGAGTAGGTTTTAAGGGTTCGCAAATTTTTGATAATGGTCTTGCGGTAATTTATCAATATGAATTGGAAGTAGATGCCATCGATTGGGATCCAGCATTTAAACAAAGAAATAGTTTTATTGGTCTTAAAGGAGCTTTTGGAAAATTTATTATTGGCATGCATGATACGCCTGTTAAAAATGCTGCAAGGAATATTGACCTTTTTAATGATACTTCTGCTGATATTAAGAAAATACTGTGGGGTGAAAATAGAAGCAAAAAGATTGTTCAATGGTCGTCACCAAAGGTACGTGGATTTACATTCAATTTAATGGCTATTTTTGAAAAAGATGAGGCATTATCCTTATCTTTGGATTGGAATGGTAAGTTTGATGGAAATAAAGCCAGATTTTCTTTAGCATATGACTCTGAGGTTCCTCAAAAAGGTTATTTCTTTGATACAACCCGAATTTCAGCCGCTATACCTTTAGGAAAACTTCTTACATTTGGTGTAATTTGGCAGGAATCAGAAGATACTAGCGGCAAGTTTGATGATGATGGATATATTTTATCTTTAAAGGCAAAAATGTCAGAAAAGGCGGCTATGAAGTTAATGTATGGGGAATCAGACATGATAAAATCTGGTTCAGAGGTAATGGCTTTAGGATTCGATTATAAAATTATAAAACCGTTTAAAATTTATATTAATTATATAGAAAAAGATTTTGCTAATTCTTTAAAAGTTTCTGAAGAATTGATGTTTGGTTTTCAATATAAGTTTAATTTTGGTTTATTTTAATTTAAGGAGTTAGAAATGGTGAGGCCTTTAAAGAATCTAATTTTAATACTTACTTTCATACTTGTAGTGCTTTTTTCTTTAACTGGCCGTACCGAAGAACAAATTCGTATTGTTGGATCATCGACTGTTTTCCCTTTTTCAACTGCTGTTGCAGAAGAATTTGGGCGCTCAACAAATTTTAAAACACCAATAGTAGAATCGACGGGTTCTGGAGGTGGTATGAAATTATTTTGCTCTGGAATCGGTTTTCAACATCCAGATATAACCAATGCATCCAGAAGAATAAAGAAAAATGAATTTAAAACATGTACAAAAAATGGAATTAAAATTATAGAAGTTAAATTAGGGTATGACGGGATAGTATTGGCGAATTCAAAGAAAGGCCTGCTTTTTAATTTGACTGAGCGAGATATTTATTTAGCTTTAGCGAACAAAGTTCCTTCTGAAGCTGAAGGATCAAAACTAATTGATAACCCTTATAAAACTTGGCAAGATGTTAATAAAGATCTTCCAAACATTAAAATAGAAGTTCTTGGTCCTCCACCAACATCAGGCACTAGAGACGCTTTTGTAGAGTTAGCAATGGATAGAGGGGCAAAAACATTTACAAACCTAAAAAATTTGGAAATTAGCTCTAAAGAAGGACAAAAAGAATTTAAAAAAATTTCTCGAACTCTAAGAGAAGATGGAGCCTTCATTGAGGCTGGAGAGAATGATAATTTGATTGTTCAAAAATTAGAAGCAAATCCAAATGCTATTGGAATATTTGGATATAGTTTCTTGGATCAGAACTCAGATAAGTTACAAGGTTCTAAAGTAAATGGTATTGCGCCAGAATTTGAAAATATTCTTTCCGGTGATTATGTTATTTCTAGATCTCTGTATTTTTATATTAAAAAGAATCATATAAGGATTAAACCATCAATTTTAAATCTTGCAGAAGAATTTACAAGTGAAGGCGCTATGGGTTTTGATGGGTATCTTGCGGAAAAGGGGTTAATCCCATTACCTGAAGATGAGTATGAAGAAGTGAAAGTTAGTACTTTAAAACAAGTTGAGCTTGAACTTTAATACTCTTTGAATTAAGAGGTTAGATATTAATATAGATATACTCATAAGCTTAACTATTATTACCATCATTGGTTTTCTATCCTTTGCAATTATAAGAAATCGCGCCATATCGCATCTTTTGGAAAACAAACCTTTAAGATCTATGCCTTACTATCACGGCCTATTTGTTAGCTTATGGGTTTTATTGCCCTCTCTTACACTTCTCATAATATTTGTTTCCATTGATAGTTTTGTAAAATATATAATTATTAATAATCATTTACCACAATCAGTAATTTTATTAGGTCAAGATGAAATTAATTATTCGATAAGCGTTCTTAAGAATAATATTTATAATTTTAAATCAATCTTACAGTTAGAAATTTTGTCAATAGATTCAGCAAATTCTTTATATAAGACCTACCTTCTTTATAGAATTAGCTGCCTAACATTTATTTCTTGTTTAAGCATTTTATTGGCGTTTATGGCTAGTAAAAGGTTAAAAATTAGATTTGATGCTCGAAGATATGTAGAAAAGATCTTGAAATTTATATTCTTTGTTTTTTCGATAGTTGCTGTCTTAACTACATTTGGAATAATTTTATCTTTAATTTTTGAAACGATTAGATTTTTTTCTCAAGTCAGTTTTATTGAATTCTTATTTGGTACTCATTGGTCACCTCAAACAGCAATTAGGGAAGATCAAGTAGGATCCTCTGGAAGTTTTGGGGCTATACCAATATTTACAGGAACCCTTTTAATAACTTCTATATCAATGCTAATAGCGGTTCCTTTAGGTTTGTATTCTGCTATTTATTTATCTCAATATGCTAGGCCTAAAGTTAGAAATTATTTTAAACCTATTCTAGAAATTCTCGCTGGAATCCCAACTGTGGTTTATGGTTTCTTCGCAGCCTTATCTGTTGGCCCTTTTATAAGATCTTTAGGAGAAAGTTTTGGACTAACAGTTTCGACAGAATCTGCTTTAGCCGCGGGCCTGGTTATGGGCATCATGATTATTCCTTATGTTTCCTCTTTATCTGATGATGTAATGTCTGCAGTTCCAGAAAGTTTAAGAGATGGCTCTTTGGCTTTAGGCGCTACTAAATCTGAAACTATAAGAAAAGTTGTTTTTCCTGCTGCTTTACCTGGAATTGTTGGAGCGATTTTACTTGCAATCTCAAGGGCTATTGGAGAGACAATGATAGTTGTTATGGCTGCTGGATTAGCGGCAAATTTAACAGCTAACCCTCTTTCTGCTGTAACGACCGTTACAGTGCAAATAGTTACTTTATTAGTTGGAGATCAAGAATTTGATAGTCCTAAAACCCTTGCAGCTTTTGCTTTAGGTTTGGTTTTATTTTTTATAACTCTTGCTCTCAATATTTTGGCTATGATGACAGTAAGAAAATATAGAGAGAGATATGAATAAGACAATAAGACAACTAACTTTAAAAAGACAATTTGCTGAAAAAAGATTCAAATTTTATGGTCAAGCATCATTATTTTTAGCTTTAATAATGTTGGTAGTAATTATATCTTCAATGACTTATCGATCGATACCAGCATTTACTAATTATGGTTTGAATTTAAATATTAATTTATCTCAAAATAATATTGATAAGGATAATATTAATTACCGCCGATTAATTAGGGAGAATATCTTTTTATTAGATTCTGGCTGTGAGGATAGGAAATGTAGAAGAGAATTTTCTAGATTATTTTCATCTGGCGCCGCTTATGAATTAAAAGATTCTTTAGAAAATGATCCTTCGCTACTCAAAAAAGATTTTAGAAAGTTTATTCTTTTCTCTGATGATGCTGATTTATTTTATAAGTTTGGAATTGATAAAAATTTACCAGAGAATGAAAGAAGGTTAAGTGATAGAGAAATTTCATGGTTAAGTGATTTTCAAGAAGCCGGACTAGTTGAAAAAAGATTTTCGACAAATTTTTTTACTAATGGCGATAGTCGTGAGCCTGAAATAGCTGGAGTCCTTGGTGCTGTTGTAGGTTCTTTATATACTATACTAATAACTCTAATAATTAGTTTTCCAATTGGTGTTCTTTCAGCAATTTATCTAGAAAGTTTTGCAAAAAAAAATAGACTCACTGATTTTATAGAAGTTAATATTAATAATCTTGCTGCAGTGCCTTCTATTGTTTTCGGATTATTAGGTCTTGCATTATTTATTAATTTCTTTGGTATGCCACGCTCCGCTCCACTAGTTGGAGGATGTGTATTATCCCTTATGACATTACCAGTTATAATAATAGCCACACGTGCATCTCTTCAAGCGGTGCCACCATCTATTAGGGAAGCAGCACTTGCTATGGGTGCTTCAGAAATGCAAGTTGTATTTCAACATTTATTCCCTGCAGCATTGCCAGGAATTTTAACTGGTACAATAATAGGCTTAGCAAGAGCTTTTGGGGAATCTGCGCCATTACTTTTAATTGGTATGGTTGCTTTTGTAGTAGATATTCCAGGTTCAGTGACTGACCCAGCCACTGCTTTACCTGTTCAGGTTTAT
Organism: Pseudomonadota bacterium; assembly: GCA_036230365.1. GTDB lineage: Bacteria > Pseudomonadota > Alphaproteobacteria > MED-G09 > MED-G09 > AG-430-B22. The sequence goes on along the minus strand of JAZAJI010000085.1, from coordinate 8,248 downwards.
CTTTGGGCAGATAGCCCAGAGAGAGCTTTTGTAGCAAAAACTAGCGCTGCGACCTTAGTTTTGATATTCTTATTAATAGTAATAAATTTAGCCGCAGTAATTTTAAGGAAAAAGTACCAATTAAAATGGTAGATAGTATGAATAAAAATATTGAGACTAATGGAGTAAGATCTTCTATCAGCGATAATCCGCTAATAGATTGTCAGGATGTTGATGTTTATTATGGAGATAAACAGGCACTTTATAGTGTTTGCCTTGGCATTAATGAGAAAGAGGTTACATCATTAATAGGCCCATCTGGTTGCGGAAAATCCACTTTTTTAAGATGTTTAAATAGAATGAATGATGTAATAGATACATGTTCAATTACTGGTTGTATAAAAATTAATGGCGAAGATATTTATGACCCAAATATAGATGTTGTTGAATTAAGATCACGTATAGGGATGGTTTTTCAGAAACCAAATCCATTTCCAAAATCAGTTTTTGATAATGTAGCTTATGGGCCGCGATTGCACGGAAGAATTATAGAGAAAGCTGATATGTCAAATAAAGTTGAAGAAAGTCTTGTTAGGGCTGGTTTATGGGATGAAATAAAAGACCGCCTAAATGAACCGGGCACTAGTTTATCTGGAGGTCAGCAGCAAAGATTATGCATTGCTAGAGCGATTGCCGTTGATCCCCAAATTATTTTAATGGATGAACCTTGCTCTGCACTTGATCCAATTGCAACAGCTAAGATAGAAGAGTTAATAGATGAATTAAAAGCAAAGTATACAATTGTAATTGTTACGCATTCAATGCAACAAGCTGCTAGAGTTTCACAAAGAACTGCATTTTTTCATTTGGGAAGTTTAATTGAGGTAGGTGATACTGAAAATATTTTTAGATCGCCTGAGAATGAACAAACAGAAGCCTATGTAACTGGGCGTTATGGTTAGGATAAAAATATGACTGAACATATTGTAAGTTCTTATGATGACGATCTGAAAGAAATCTCAGATGGCTTAATAACCATGGGTGCTGAAGTGCTTGGGGCATTAAAAAATGTCGAGATGATATTAGAAAATAATGATCATAATCTAGCGCAAGAAATTATAAAAAATGATCTTCTAATTAATGATCTTGGTCAATCGGTTGAAAGTAAGGTATTTAATATTCTTGCTTCAAGGCAGCCTATGGCTATTGATCTCCGAATAGTTTTTTCTGCTGTTAAAATGTCGTTATATTTAGAACGATGTGGAGATATGTGTAAGGGTATTTCTAATCGCATATTAAAAGGTGATCTTAATGATGCACAATCTCCAGATACAATAAATCATTTAGTAAATATGTGCATTAGAGTCCATTCAAATTTGAAATTAGTGATGGATGATTATGCTAAGAAGGAATGTAAAAACTCGATGAAAGTTTGGGAATCTGATAGTGAAATTGATTCATTATATTCTGCAATACTAATGGAAATATTAAATTCTATTAAAGCTAACCCTGAAGCAATCGAGGCCTTGGTTCCCTTACTCTTTATTGCAAGATATCTTGAAAGGGTGGGTGATCAAGCCACTAATGTAGCCGAAGAAACTTATTTTGTAGTTACTGGTGAAGATTTAGAAGGTCAAGAAAAGACTGAAGTTGAGAATGAAACTACTTTCTAGATTTTAAGTTAAATTTGAATAAATCTAAAAATTATTAACTTTAGGTAGAGGCTTCTTCTTATTAACGAATTTATTTTTTCTCTTTCTATTTTCTAAAGGTTGATATGCAACTTTAGTATGTTCAGTGCAATAGGGTGATCCATTAACTTTATTATTTCCACAAAATCTAAAATCTTCTTCTCCCGGTTCCCCTATTGGCCATTTACAAACTTTCTCACTTAATGAGAGAATATTTATAGGTTCACCATCCGCTGTTACAGCGGGTTCTGGCATAACCAATGGTTCAATAGCATCATTTAATCTTGATCTTGAACTTCCCGGATACGATGAATCTGAATAAGAGCCATGATCTCTATGACGAAGTCTACTTTTAGGTTTAGTTGGACTCGCTCTTCCAGCTAATCCAAGTCTGTGAACTTTACCTATGACAGCGTTTCTAGTGACATCGCCAAGTTCTCTAGCAATTTGACTAGCGCTTAGACCTTCTGCCCATAATTTTTTTAATACTTCAACTCTATCATCTGTCCATGCCATATCTAAGATCCCTCAATTTAAGTATATATGGTATGTCAAAATTCTATATGACACAAGATATAGTTATAAAAAATTGTGAATAATTTATTTTATTTTTAACAAAGACTCTTATTATAAACTTGTTACGAAAGCTTTTGTTATGAATGAAGATGAGAATTATCAGTGGAGACGACCACGAGTTCCAGGAAAGATTAATTGGTATGGAATGTGGACATTATATAAAAAAGAAGTAAACCGGTTCTTTAAAATTTTTTTCCAAACCATAGCCGCTCCTATAGCTACTTCATTATTATTTATGACTATATTTATAATCGCTTTAGGAGATTTAAGACCGGATATTAACGGCGCTCCTTTCATTGAATTCTTAGCGCCTGGATTAATAATGATGTCAGTGCTTCAACAAGCTTTTGCTCACACTTCTTCATCGCTTTTAATATCTAAAATACAAGGCAATATTGTAGATATTCTTATGCCTCCTATTGGAGAAAAAGAATTAAATATTGCTATTTCCATGGGCGGTGTAACACGAGGTGTTGTTGTTGCTGCAGGGGCTATAATTTGTATGTATTTTTTTGTTAATTTCAGGTTCGAAAATATATGGGCTATCTTTTTTTATGGTATTTCTGGCTCTCTATTGCTTTCATCAATAGGAATAATAACTGGTATATGGGCTGAAAAATTTGATCATTTAGGAACTATTACTAACTTTATTATTGTTCCTCTATCTTTCTTATCGGGAACATTTTATTCGGTTAAGCGTATGCCTGATTTTGCTTTTTTTCTTATAGAATACAATCCTTTCTTCTATATAATTGATGGCTTTCGATACGGCTTTGTTGGCGTGGCTGACGGAGACTTATTATATGGCGCAATATTCTTAACAGTTCTGAATCTTATATTAATTTTTATTAACCATTACTTATTTAAAAGCGGTTGGAGGTTGAAGACTTAATAAATACAGAGTAAGAGAGTATTAATTAAGTCTTTTTTAACTTTTTGAGGCTAAAATGAGTAATTATCTTATGGATACATATAAAAGATATCCTGTATCTTTTTCCAACGGCGAAGGCGCATGGTTGTTTGATAAAGATGGCAATAGGTATTTAGATTTTTCTGCAGGCATAGCAGTAAATATTTTGGGCCATAACCACCCCAAAATAAATGCCGCATTGAAAGATAACGTTGAAAAGATATGGCATGTGTCGAATCTTTACTCAATTCCTGAACAAGAAGAGCTTGCAAAAAAACTATGTGAACTAAGTTTTGCTGATAAAGCTTTCTTTTGTAATTCAGGAGCTGAGGCAGTAGAGGGGGCTATTAAAATTGCTAGAAGGTTTCACTTTGTAAATAATTCTGAAAGAAATGAAATAATAACCTTTAAAAATTCATTTCATGGAAGGACATTAGCAACAATTGCTGCCAGCTCTAATCCAAAACATATTGAAGGTTTTGATCCTCTTCCTAAAGGATTTATTCAAATTGAAGTTGATGAAGTTGAACTTGAAAGAAATATAACAAAAAAAACTGCTGCTATTCTGATTGAACCAATTCAAGGTGAAGGCGGAATAAATATAATTCCAGAAGATTTTTTATTAAAGATCAGAAAACTTTGTGACGAAAATAATCTTCTTATGATATTAGATGAAGTCCAGTGTGGTCTCGGTAGGACAGGAAAATTATTTGCATATGAATATTCTGGAGTTTCTCCAGATATTATTACAATTGCTAAAGCCTTGGGCGCAGGACTTCCAATTGGAGCTATCTTAACTACAAATAATGTTTCAGAAGCAATGAACAACGGAAGTCACGGATCCACTTTCGGAGGGAATCCTTTATGTAGTTCAATAGCTAGTAAGGTTTTGGATGTTTTATATGAAGAAAATCTTTTATCTAATGTTGATAATCTTTCAGATCTTTTAAACGAAGGCATTAATGATTTAATAAAGAAGCATGGTAATAAATTATCTTCGATAAAAGGTAAGGGTTTTATGATAGGCATTGAATGCTTAGCTGATAATGGGAAGATAGCTGAAGAAGCATTAAAAAACGGACTATTACTTGTTCCTGCTGCAAATAATGTAATAAGAATTTTACCGCCACTAAATATAGGAAAATCTGAAATTGAAGAGTTTTTTAATCTGTTAAATATCACTCTAGAAAATTTGGATGATTAGAAATATAATAAGAAATGACACAAACAAAAAAAGATTTTATTGACTTAAGTCAGTTTAATAAGGATGAGCTTAATTCCTTAATCAAGGATTGCCTTGAAAGAAAAAATTCTTCTAAAGATCTAGGAAAAGGATCTGTCGATTCTGATAATTGTGGTGAAAATAGAATTTTAGCCACAATTTTTGAAAAACCTTCTACCAGAACTCGATTTTCTTTTGAAACCGCTATGTATCAGTTAGGAGGTAATACTATTTATGCAAGCATGTCTGATATGCAGTTAGGTAGAGGGGAGACAATTGAAGATACTGCTCGAGTGATCTCTAGGTATGTTGATATTGTTATGTTGAGAACAAAAGAACATTCAACTCTTGAAAAATTTTCTGCAAATTCTTCAATTCCAGTAATTAACGGTTTAACTGATAAGTCCCACCCTTGTCAGGTTTTAGCGGATTTAATTACAGTTCAAGAAAAGATTGGGTCAATTGAAGATAAGATTTTTACTTGGTTTGGCCCAACTAATAACATGCTTAATAGTTGGATAGATGCTGCCAAAATTTTAAATTTTGAATTAAGAATAAGTTCTCCAAAAGAATATTCTGTAGATGATAAAGCTATTGATGGTTTCGTAAATATTATTTCAAACCCTAATCCTGATGAGGCTTCAGAAAACAGCAATTGTTTAATTACTGATACTTGGTTCTCAATGGGAGAAAAAGATGATGATGAAAAAAGAAAAATACTAAGCCCATACAAAGTTGATAAAAATAAAATATCTAATGCGTCTTCAGATGTTATTTTCTTGCACTGTCTTCCTGCGCATAGAGGTGAAGAGGTCGATGGAGATGTAATTGATGGTAATCACTCTGTCGTTTGGGATGAGGCTGAAAATAGAGTCCATGCACAAAAAGGTATTATTGCGTGGTGTCTAAGTTAATTTTATCTCCAGAAAGATCTACTGAAAATTACCAAAAACGTGAGGAATTCTAGTCTTCCTGCCAACATACCAAATGATAACACCCATTTAGCTAACTCTGGTATTTCTGAAAAACTATAAGATGGACCGATAATATTTCCTAATCCTGGACCAACATTAGATATAGAGGTAGCTGATGCAGAGATTGCTGTAATTATATCTAACCCAGTAAAAGTCAATATTAATGAAATTACTGCAAATGTAACAAAGAATATAAATAAGAATGTCATTACTGACTCAACGATTTCTAAAGTTAAATTTTCGCCATTATACTTATGATTGCTTACTCTATTAGGGCTTATAAGTTTATTCATAACCTGCTTAGAATTTTTAAGTATAACTTGCAGTCTAAAAACTTTTAAACCGCATGTTGTAGATCCAGCACAACCACCAATAAATGTTATGGAAAGAAAAACTATAATTGCAGGAGTTCCCCATTCATCATAAGCTGCTGTTGAGTAACCAGTTCCAGTTAAAATTGAAGTAACATTAAAGACAATATTTCGGAAGCTAGATAACAAATTAAAATTATCATTTAATGATAAAAAGATAGTAATAATTAATATTGATAAAATAAGTGTCTTAAAAAAACCTGTAACTTGTTCATCAATAAATAGAGCTTTTGGCTTGCCTCTTATTGCTTTTAAATAAAGAACAAAAGGTAGGCTTGAGAGTATCATAAATAGAATACAAACACTTTCTAGAGAGGCATTATTGAATCCTCCAATAGAATTTGAATTGGATGAGAATCCTCCTGTAGCAATTGTAGTCATCGAATGAGTAATAGAATCAAATACTGATAATCCACATAACCAATACATAAAAGTACAAATAGAAGATAATATTATATATAGGATAAAAATTTGAGTAGCTAAACTTGCTGTTCTGGGTAGAAGTTTCTCTGCAGAATCTGATCCTTCTAATTTAAATAATTGCATACCGCCAACACCAAGATTAGGTAAAATGGAGACCGCACTAACAATTATACCAATTCCTCCAAGCCATTGAAGAAGACTTCTCCAAATAATTAATCCTTCAGAAGTAGAATCAAGATTATTTATAATTGTTGAACCTGTTGTTGTTAGACCTGATACTGATTCAAAAAAGGCATCAGTTAAGCCATGAACACTTTGAGAAATTAAGAAGGGTACAGAAGAAAATATAGATAGGACTATCCAGCTTAATGTGACAAGTAAAAAAGCACCTTTTGTAGTAAGTTCTTTTTCTCCTCCTCGAGACACTAGTATCAATAATAGCCCTACAAAGGCTGTTATTAGAGCGCTGAAAACGAAGTCACTCCATTCATTATTTCCGTAAATTAAATCTACGATTGGAGGTATAAGCATAGTTACAGATAAACCTGCAAGAAAGATTCCGAGGATTGAAAAAACCGGTCTTAGATCAATTGTAATTAATTTCATTATAATTATTATAAAAATTCTGTTTTATACCCTTAAACTAAATTAATATAGTTTTTTAGAAAATAGATGATAATGATTATAATGTTTGTACTGAAGTGAAAGATAAAATGGCCGAAAGAAAAATACCCGATCTATTTCCTGATACTAAAGAAACTGTTGATACTTTTGATGGCGCTCCAGGGCAAAAGGTTCAAATATCAGGAGTTTTACCTGGGCAAATGATCAGAACAATGATCAAAAATGGAGAGATTTGGTCACAGGGTGAGATTAATGATGAGCAAATACAACCGGCTAGCCTAGATTTAAGACTTGGAGATACAGCTTACAGGATCAGAGCAAGTTTTTTACCATCGGGGGGATCAGTAAATCGTAAACTTAAAGATTTTGCTTTACATAGAATTGATATTTCTGAAGGAGCTGTTTTGGAAACAGGTTGTGTTTATTTAGTGCCTTTAATGGAGGCTTTATCCCTCCCAGAAAGGATTATAGCCGTTGCAAACCCTAAAAGTTCTACAGGCAGAATAGATGTTTTTACTAGATTAATTTGCGATGGAAGCCACGAATTTGACAAGATTCCTAATGGCTATAAAGGACATTTATGGCTAGAAATATCACCTCGTACTTTTCCTGTAGTTGTTAGGAAAGGTTCAAGATTGTGTCAAATGAGATTTCGAAGAGGAAGACCAACAAATTCTGATACAGAATTAAAAAGACTTCATTCAGAAGATAGTATTGTTTACGATGGGAAGGCTAATATTTCTGAAGGACTTGCTGTTTCAGTTGATCTTAAAGGTGAAAGTGCAGGTGATATAGTAGGATGGAAAGCAAAAAGACATGCTGGACTTATAGATATAGATAAAAAAGATTCTTATGAAATGGAAAAGTTTTGGGAACCTGTTTTAGCAACTGAAGAGAAAAGGATTATTCTTGATCCTGGAGAATTTTATATTTTATCTTCTTCAGAATCCATAGCTATACCACCGAGTCATGCCGCAGAAATGGTTCCTTTCAAGCCTTCTGTTGGAGAGTTTCGCGTTCATTATGCAGGTTTCTTTGACCCTGGGTTTGGTCATAATTCAACAGATGGAAAAGGTTCAAAGGCTGTTTTAGAAATTAGAAGTTGGGAGGTCCCATTTATACTCGAGGATTCTCAAATAGTCGGAAGATTAATTTATGAGAAGCTTTTAGAGTTACCTGAAAAGTCATATGGCGAATCTATAGGTTCAAATTATCAGAAACAAGGACTCAAGCTATCTAAACATTTTAAACAAAACTGATTATCCTGAGTAAATTGATATTTCTACAGCATCTTCAGCACTAGAATATTCTAATGAAGTTTTAATATTTATACTTTCAAATTTTGGATGATTTCTTACATAATTTAAATAATTGTTAGAATTTCCTCTTTCACCTACAAGTGCGGATATCAATTTGCCAACATTGTCAGCAAAAATTACTGATCCCTTTTTTAATAATCCTCTTTTTTCTATGGCCAT
>JAZAJI010000084.1:0-4402 GCA_036230365.1 Pseudomonadota bacterium | reverse complement strand
CTCCTTCTATAGCTCCGTAAAGGACAGTGTTTCCTACAATCATACTTTCTTCTGGTGTAATAGATGAATGATCAAAAGGTCTAATAGCAATTCGTCCTCCTGACAATCCTTTCCCAACATAATCATTTGCCTCACCCTCTAAATCGAGAGTTACACCGCTTGATAAAAAAGCACCGAAACTTTGTCCAGCTGTACCTTTTAGTTGAATGTTAATAGTATCATCTGGTAAGCCTTCATGACCAAATGATTTAGCAATCATATGAGATAACATTGTACCTGTAGACCTATCTGTATTTTTTATATTTTCATTTATTTGGATAGGAGTCTTATTTGCGAAGGCATTTTTAGATTTCTCAATAAATCCTCTATCAAGAATATCATAAATAGCGTGATCTTGTTCTTGACTATTATAATTGTCTTCTCCTTCCCATTTTTCTGGTTTGTAAAATAACTTTTCAAAATTCAAACCATTAGCCTTCCAATGATCTATTGCTTCATTGGTATCGAGAACATTGCTTTCACCTATCATTTCATTGAATTTTCTAAATCCTAATTCAGCCATTATTTTTCTAACCTCTTCTGCAACAAAGAAAAAGAAATTTACCACATGTTCAGGTTGACCATTAAAAAGCTTTCTTAATTCTTTATCTTGAGTGGCAATTCCGACTGGACATGTATTTAAATGACATTTTCTCATCATAATACATCCAGAGGCTATTAAAGGTGCTGTTGAAAAACCAAACTCATCTGCTCCCAATAAAGCTCCAATAACAACATCTCTTCCTGTTCTTAACCCTCCATCTACTTGAACAGCAATTCTAGATCTTAAGCCATTAAGAACTAATGTTTGATGCGTTTCAGCTAGACCAATTTCCCAAGGACTTCCTGCGTGCTTAATTGATGTTAATGGACTTGCTCCTGTTCCGCCTTCAAATCCAGATATTGTAACATGATCAGCTTTTGCTTTAGATACTCCTGCTGCAACTGTTCCTACCCCAACTTCAGAAACTAGTTTAACTGATATATCTGCATCAGGGTTGGCATTCTTTAAGTCATAAATTAATTGTGCTAAATCTTCGATAGAATAAATATCATGATGTGGAGGAGGGGATATAAGGCCTACTCCAGGTGTTGAATATCTGACTTTAGCAATAGTTTTATCAACTTTATGCCCTGGCAGTTGTCCTCCTTCTCCAGGCTTTGCTCCTTGAGCCATTTTAATTTGAATCATATCTGAGTTTGATAAATATTCTGCCGTAACACCAAATCGCCCAGATGCAACTTGTTTAATGGCTGAGCGCATTGAGTCACCATTTTCCATAATATTAAATCGATCTACTTCTTCACCACCTTCACCAGTATTTGATTTTCCGCCTATTCTATTCATTGCTATAGCAAGATTAGTATGAGCTTCTCTGCTTATTGAACCAAAAGACATGGCTCCTGTTGCAAATCTCTTTACAATCTCTTTTGCGTCTTCTACTTCATCTATTTCAATTGCTGATCTTCCATATTCTTTAGGATTTTTAAATTTAAATAAACCTCTCAATGTCATCAATCTTTTATCTTGGTCATTAATTTGTTTTGCATAATCTTTATATGTTGAAGAATTATTTGACCGTACTGCATGTTGAAGATCTCTAACACTATCACTATTCCACGCATGCTCTTCTCCCCTCATCCTTAAAGCATATTCACCACCAACATCGAGCAAGTTTTTAAGGGTTGGAATATCCTCAAATGCTGTATTGTGTCTTGAAATAGTTTCCTGTTCAATTTCTTTTAAATTAATTCCCTCAACTTTAGATGAAGTTCCAAAGAAATATTTTTTTATTAACTCTGATGATAATCCAATGGCGTCAAATATTTGTGCTCCACAATATGATTGATAAGTAGAAATACCCATTTTTGACATCACTTTAAGCATTCCTTTTCCACAGGCTTTAATATAATTATCTTGAGCTTCTTCCTTTAAATCAGGAGCAATTTCTTCAACTTGTCTAAGCGCAAGCCATGGACTTATTGCATCAGCACCATAACCTGCTAGACAGCAAAAATGATGAATTTCTCTTGCTTCTGCGGTTTCAATAATAAGTCCAGTAGAGGTCCTTAAGCCTTTATCAACAAGGTGGTGGTGAACAGCTGAAACAGCAAGAAGAGCAGGTATAGCTATATTATTTTCTGAAATGTTTTTATCTGAGAGGATAAGAATATTTGATCCTTCGTTTACATTTTTTTCAGACTCTTTACATAAACTTATAAGCTTTTCTTCAAGAGAATTTTCCTTTTCTTTTTTTTCAAAAGTAATATCTAATTCTTTAATCATAAATTTTTTGGAATTCTTTTCACTGAATTCAATTATTTTACATAGATCTTTCTCTTTTAATATTGGCTGATCAATTTTAATACAATTTGAATAATCTGAAGATTCCAGATCAAGTATGTTTCCTCTTTTCCCAATATAGTTAATAAGGGACATAACAATTTCTTCACGGATTGGGTCAATGGGAGGATTAGTAACTTGTGCAAAGTTTTGTTTAAAGTAGGTATAAAGAAGTTTTGATTTACTGGATAAAGCAGAGACAGGTGTATCTGTGCCCATTGAACCAGTCCCTTCTGCTCCAGTTTGGACCAAAGGATTCATAAGGAAGCTTTCATCTTCTTGTGTATACCCATAAGCTTGTAAAAGTTTTAGTTGAGACAAAGAATTCTCAATTCTAATTTTGTCTTCAGCTTCAGAAATATTATTAAGATCCAATTGACTTAGTTGAACCATCTTCTTCCAATCATTTTTTTCAGAAATATTTCTTTTTATTTCCTGATCATCAATAATTGATTTTTTTTCCAAATCAATCAGAAGCATCTTACCCGGTTGTAAGCGCCATTTAGAAATAATTTGATCTTCCTCAACTGGTATGAGGCCCATTTCAGATGCAAAAATAACCTTATTATCTTTTGTTACAAGATATCTTGCAGGTCTTAAGCCATTTCTATCAAGCATGGCTCCAATCTGCTTTCCATCAGTAAAAGCAATATTTGCGGGGCCGTCCCAGGGCTCCATTAGCGGGGCATGATATTCATAAAATTTTTTAAGATCTTCATTCATTAAATTGTTATTCTGCCATGCCTCAGGTATCATTATTAACATAGCTTCAGAAATTGAATATCCGCCTAAAACTAAGAGCTCGAGCGCATTATCAAATGATGCACTATCAGATTGGCCCTCTTTAATTATTGGCCATAATTTTTCAATATCATCTTTAAATTTGTTCGATTTTAGGATGCTATGCCTTGCATTCATCCAATTTATATTGCCTCTTAAAGTATTAATTTCACCATTGTGGCATATCATTCGAAACGGTTGGGCGAGACTCCAAGTCGGAAAAGTATTTGTTGAAAATCTTTGATGGATAAGTGCGAAAGATGATTCCACAAGAGGATCAGCAAGGTCTTCAAAAAATCCTAGCCTATTTCCAACTGTGCCGACTTGATCTGATAATACCATACCTTTGTAAAGAATAGTTCTTGAAGAAAAGGATGGAATATAGAATTGATCATAAATCTTATCACCTAATTCATGAATTGCATTGTCAATACATTGCCTTAGAACATATATTTTTCTCTCGAAAGAATCTTGGTTTTCAATTCCTTCAGGCTTTCCAACAAATAAATGATATACATAAGGAATAGTTGGCTTAACAGACCAACCTAACTCCTCTCCGTATGTAGGACATTGTCGCCAACCAATAAAGGGAATATTTTCTCTAATGCATATCTCTTCAACCTTATTTTTTATTTTATTCTTTATTGCCTTGTCTTTTTTTATAAAAAATACTCCAACTGCATATTCATTTTTTTTAGGAATTGTAAAACTAGTAATGCGAGAAGAGAAAAATTCATGAGGTATCTGAATTAAAATTCCTGAACCGTCACCAGCCTTAGGGTCGGCGCCTACGGCACCTCTATGTTCAAGATTGCATAGCATAGAAAGTCCTTTGCCAATAATATCATGAGAGGCTTCATTATTAGTATCAACAATTAGTCCAACACCGCATGAATCATGTTCATTCGAAGAATCATACAATCCCTGTTCTAAGGGAAAACCAAAATTATTCTTTTTTATAGTTTTTTCAGTCATATTATTTTTATTCATAAAAGCTATGTTTCCCAATTATAATTAACTTAATATTATTATTTTTTTAGTAGTAAGAATGTGATGTTTTATAGGAAAAAGTATATAAAATCAAGTAGTGTTGCAAAGTTACAACATTATTATCGATATATCTAATTTTATTGATTTTTTTTAAGCCACATATGATACATATTTTGAAAGGTATCTGGATTTTTATTTTCAAATTTTTCCCAATTATCCAAGTTTGTTAAATTTTTATCATCAGGAAAT
>JAZAJI010000083.1:0-3185 GCA_036230365.1 Pseudomonadota bacterium | reverse complement strand
ACAAACATATCTCCAGAATGATATGCTGAAGAATCAGAAGCTAAATATACAGCTATTCCTGAGAAATCTTCTGGCTCTCCCCACCTTCTAGCAGGAACTCTAGTAATAACTTTATCTGTAAATTTTTTGTTTTTTTGATTTGGTATTGTCATATCTGTCGCTATCCATCCAGGTAAAATAGTATTTGCTCTAATACCATATCTAGCATGTTCTACAGCAATCCCTTTAATCATAGAAATTATCCCTCCTTTAGAAGCAGAATAAGGTTGAGTTCTTGCGGCACCTTCTATACCTGCCAAACTTGCCACTCCTATTACTGAACCACCAGCATCACCTAACTTAGCTCTATCAACCATATGTTTTGTGGCTTCTCGAAATGTAAAAAATACGCCATCAAGATTTACGGATAAGACTTTTCTATATGCATCGGTATCCATATTTTCAAATGAACCTCCGAATACATTAATTCCTGCGTTAGCAAAAACTGAATCAATTCTTCCTAAGTCGTTTATAACTTTTTGCATATTGTTGCTAACTTCTTCTTCTGAAGCCACATCTACTTCATAACTTATAATTTTAGTACCATATTCTTTCAATTCTTCTTTAGCTTTTTCATTTTTTTCATTATTTCTTCCCCATATAGCTATATCCGAACCACATGACGCTAATCCTTTAGCCATGCCTAAGCCAATACCTCCATTTCCCCCTGTTATTAATGAGACTTTTCCCGATAAATCAAATAATCCTTTTTTCATAATAGTTGCCTTCTCTCTTTTTTATATTAAACATAGTATTAATATGTTTTTAAAATCTATTTTTATATTCCTTATTGTAATTGGCAAATTATTATTTGCAGAAACTTATTTTGATGAAATTAAAATAATTAATAATGACGATCATATTATTAATTATTCTGTTGAAGTAGCAGCTTCTAAAATTGATCAAGAAAAGGGTCTAATGTATAGAAAGGTGCTAAATAAAAAATCTGGAATGTTGTTTATTTTTAAAAAAGAAAAAGTTGCTAACTTTTGGATGAAAAACACATATATACCTCTTGATATTATTTTTATAAAAAAAAATGGTAGTGTTGATTTGATCAAGAAAAATGTTAAACCTTTAAATTTAAAAACTATTAAATCTAAAGGTAAAGTGATAGCTGTTTTAGAGATTAATGCTGGAGAAGTAGAGGAATTTGGAATTGATGAAGGATCAATCGTTAATGTTAAAAAATTTATAAATAATTAAAGATTAATTATATAAGACTTCAATTATTTCAAAAGATTTTCCTCCTCCTGGAGTGTTTACCTCTACCTCATCACCAACTGTTTTCCCTATAAGTGCTTTAGCAAGAGGTGAAGAAATAGAAATTTTCTTTTTTTTGAAATCTGATTCAATATCTCCAACTATTTGATAATTTGCCTCTTCGTCTGTATCAACATCAACAAGAATAATTTTTGCTCCAAATTTTATATCATTACCTTCCAAAGATGATGGATCAATTGCCTCAGCTTTACCTAGTAAGCCCTCAAGTTCCATTATTTTTGTTTCATTATGACCTTGCTCTTCTTTTGCTGCATGATATTCGGCATTTTCAGATAAATCTCCATGAGCCCTAGCTTCAGATATGGCATTAATTATCCTTGGTCTTTCAATTGTTTTTAGTTTTTTAAGTTCTTCCTCAACTTTTAATTTACCATCAACGGTTATAGGGATTCTTTCCATTGCAATCACTCCAGATTATATTATGCTCGAATGTAAAGATTTATTCAATTCTTACTTTCATATGATTGGATGGTTTCAACATCTATCATTCCTTTCTTAATAGCTTTAATGCCTTCGACAGCAGCTTTTGCACCTGAAACTGTAGTGTAATATGGTACATTATTTTCTAAAGAAGATCTTCGAATAGATTTTGAATCTTTTATAGCCTGTGGCGTTTCTGTGGTATTAAAAACTAAAGAAATCTTATTATCATTAATTTTATCAACAATATGAGGACTTCCCTGCATTACCTTATTTATTTTTTTTGTTTTAATCTCATTATTATTTAAAAAATCTGCTGTTCCTCCCGTTGCAATAACACTAAATCCTATTGAGGTAAGCTCTTTAATCGGGTCTATAATTTTTTCTTTATCTGAATCTTTAACTGAAACAAATACTTCTCCTTTAATAGGGATGACTGTACCGCCAGCTATCTGACTTTTAGCAAAAGCAATACCAAAATCTTTATCTATACCCATTACTTCTCCTGTGGATCTCATTTCAGGCCCTAAAATTGTATCTACTCCAGGAAATCTTTTAAAAGGAAAAACCGCTTCTTTAACGGCTATATGGTTTAATTTTTTTTCTTTAAAATCTAAATTAATTAATTTTTCTCCAACCATAACCTTAGTAGCTATCTTTGCTATTGGGTTTCCAGAAACTTTAGCTACAAAAGGGACAGTTCTACTTGCTCGAGGATTGACTTCTAGAATATATATTTCATCATCTTTAATGGCAAATTGAACATTCATTAAACCTTTTATTTTTAAAGATTTAGCTATCTTAATCACATAATCTTTTAATTCCTCTAATATATCATCTTTTAAAGAAAAAGGAGGCATTGAGCATGCCGAGTCACCAGAATGGACCCCAGCTTCCTCAATATGTTCAAGTATGCCTGCAATATAAATATCATCTCCATCTGAAATAGCATCTATATCCACTTCTGTTGCGTCTCTTAAGTAAGAATCTATTAAAACTGGACTTGAACCAGAAACAATAACAGCTTCACTTATGTATTTTTTTAATTGATTTTCTGAGTGAACAATTTCCATTGCTCTCCCTCCTAAAACATAGGAAGGTCTAATTACTACTGGGTAGTCGATTGAATTAGCAATAGCAATTGCTTCTTTTTCAGATAGCGCTATACCATTATTAGGTTGGCTTATATTTAGATTCTCCATTAGATTTTTAAATCTATCCCTATCTTCAGCTAAATCTATGGCGTCCTGACTTGTTCCTAAGATATTTACTGATATTTTCCTATTCTCAAAATCCTTAGAAAGCTTTAGAGGAGTTTGTCCTCCAAATTGAACTATTGCACCTAAAAGGTTGCCTTTTTTTGATTCTACATGAATGATTTCAGATACATCTTCAAGTGTTAATGGTTCAAAATACAATCGATCAGATGTATCATAATCAGT
>JAZAJI010000082.1:0-3028 GCA_036230365.1 Pseudomonadota bacterium | reverse complement strand
AAAATTGGCAGAACTCATCTTCAAGACGCAACCCCTATTACATTAGCTCAAGAATTTTCAGGCTACCAAACACAAATAGAAAAAAGCATTAAAAGAATTGAAACATCACTATTAGATATAATGTATTTAGCGCAAGGTGGTACAGCAGTAGGTACTGGTTTAAATACTAAAAAAGGTTTTGATAAGAAATTTGCTAAAGAATGTAGTCTTATTTTAGATCTGAATTTTAAAACAGCTGAAAACAAATTTGAATCTTTAGCGACTCATGATGCGCTATTAGAATTTTCTGGATCACTGAATACAACAGCTTCATCGCTTTTTAAAATAGCCAATGATATAAGGCTTTTAGGGTCAGGACCTAGATCAGGATTAGGAGAAATTCAACTTCCCGAAAATGAGCCTGGATCATCGATTATGCCTGGGAAAGTTAATCCAACACAATGCGAAGCCATGACAATGCTATGCTTACAAGTTATGGGTAATCATACTTCCATCAGCATAGGAAATAGCCAAGGTCATTTCGAGCTTAATGTTTATAAACCGCTAATAGCTTATAATATTCTTCAATCCGTAAGGTTGCTTTCTGATGGATGTAAGAGTTTTGATAAAAATTGTATTTCAGGAATTAAACCTAATGAAAGTGTAATTGAAAGACATGTAAATAATTCCCTGATGCTTGTAACTGCGTTAGCTCCAGTAATTGGGTATGATAAAGCCTCTGAGATAGCAAAAAAATCTCATAAAAATGGTACAACATTAAAAGAAGAAGCTATTAAATTAGGTTATATATCTGAAAAAGATTACGACAAAATTGTTAGACCTGAAAAAATGATTAATCCATCGTAAGATGAATAATCAAATCAAAAAAACCGTAAAACTTAAGGGCCATATAACCAGCATAGCTTTAGAAAAAGAATTCTGGAATGAACTAAATGAAATTGCCTTAAAAAACTCAAAATCAATAGATAGATTATTAGAAGAAATAGATTCACTTGATAGATTGGGAAGTCTTGCTTCTGCAATAAGAGTTTTTATCTTAAAAAAATTAAAAAGTGAATCAATATAAGATAACCCTCTAACAAGTAAGAAAAGATAATGAATAATATTAAATATGAAGAAATAAATATATTTAATAGATTAAATGAACCTCAAAAAGATGCCGTTTTTCATAATGAAGGTCCAGTTCTTGTTTTGGCTGGCGCAGGAACAGGAAAAACAGGTGTTTTAACTACAAGATTAATAAGAATATTAATGGAAAAAAGAGCCCTTCCAGGAGAAATTCTTTCTGTTACCTTTACTAATAAAGCTGCAAATGAAATGAAGGAGAGAATTACAAATCAAATTGGTGACCTCTCTACAGGATTAAAGTGGCTTGGAACCTTTCACTCAATTGGGGCTCAAATTCTTAGATTTCATCCAGAAAAAGTTGATCTAGATAGTAATTTTATTATTTTAGATACTGATGACCAAATTCGTTTGCTAAAACAAATTATAAAAGACGAAAATATTGATGATAAACGATGGCCAGCAAAACAATTATTAAATTTAATAGATAAATGGAAAAATAAAGGTCTTTATCCAGAAAATATTTCAGCAAGTGATGGAGATTATTATGCTAATGGCAAAGGACAAAAGTTATATAAAATTTATCAACAAAGATTAAAATTTTTTAATGCAAGTGACTTCGGCGATCTAATACTCGAGTGCATAAGGCTTTTTGAAGGTAACCCTGATATTCTTAACGCTTACCAAAGAAGATTTAAGTACATATTGGTTGACGAATATCAAGATACAAATTTTTCACAGCATAAACTATTAAAACTTATTTCTGGCGAAGAAAAGAATATTTGCTGCGTGGGCGACGATGACCAATCTATATATTCTTGGAGAGGTGCTGAAGTTTCAAATATTCTTAAATTTGAAAAAGATTTCTCTAATGCAAAGGTTATTAGGTTGGAAGAAAATTATAGGTCTACAGGTCACATTCTTTCAGCGGCTTCTAAATTAATAGAAAATAATGAATCTAGGCTTGGTAAAACTTTATGGACGGGATCAGGTGAAGGTGAAAAAGTAATAATAAAATCTGTTTGGGACGGTGAAGAAGAAGCAAGACAAATAACTTCAGAATTAGAAAAAATGTCTCTTAAGAATATAAATTTAGATGAAACTGCAATTTTAGTTCGCGCTAGTTATCAGATGAGAGAATTTGAGGATAGATTTATATCTGTAGGTTTGCCTTATAAAGTAATAGGCGGACCGAGATTTTACGAAAGAAAAGAAATTAGAGATGTTAACGCTTATTTAAGATTAGCAGTTAGACCAGAAGATAGCCTAGCACTAGAAAGGGTTATAAATACTCCTAAACGAGGCATAGGAGAAACTTCTGTAAAAAAAATTAGAGATCATTCAAAAATAAATAATCTACCAATGATAGAATCTATAAAAGACCTTCTTTCGGAGAATATCTTTAAAGGGAAAGCTCAAAATTCCTTAGAAAAATTAGTAAACTTAATTAATCATTGGAATCAGCTAATTCTGGAAGAAGATAAAGTAGATATTGCAGAAATAATAGTTGAAGATTCTGGATATTTGGAAATGCTAAAAAATGAAAAATCAGTAACTTCTGAAGGAAGAATTGAAAACATCTATGAACTCTTTAGATCTTTAGAGCCTTTTGAAAATATTCGCTCATATTTAGAACATATTTCATTAGTTATGGAGATTGATAGTAATAATGCTGGGAAAAAAGTTAGTCTCATGACTTTACACGCGGCCAAAGGTTTAGAATTCGATTATATATTTCTACCAGGATGGGAGGAAGGAGTTTTCCCAAATCAAAGAGCAATAGATGAAGGTGGAATAGAATCTTTAGAGGAGGAAAGAAGATTAGCTTATGTCGGTATTACTCGTGCAAAGAAAAAATCTTCAATCTTTTATGCTGCAAATAGAAGAATTCATAATCAATGGATATCATCAATACCATCTAGGTTTGTCAGCGAATTGCCTGAAGATAATATAGAAACAGATC
>JAZAJI010000081.1:0-2946 GCA_036230365.1 Pseudomonadota bacterium | reverse complement strand
TCTTTAGCTTCCTCTGCTGGAGCTTCCTCTGCTGGAGCTTCTTCTTTAGCTTCCTCTGCTGGAGCTTCTTCTTCAGGTTCTTTTTTAGGAATAGCTTTGATAGGATTATTTCTTGGTTCTCTTTTAAGTAAACCGGCCGCATCAAGGAATCGTGCAACTCTATCGGTAGGTTTAGCACCCTTAGATAGCCATTCTTTAATTCTATCTAAATCTAACTTAACTCTATCTTCATGATCTTTAGGGAGTAATGGATTATAAGAACCAACTCTTTCAATATATCTTCCGTCCCTAGGGGCCCTAATATCTGCAATTACAATTCTAAAATATGGCCTTTTTTTTGATCCACCTCTAGCAAGTCTAATTTTTACCGACATTTATATTACCTTCTTAAAATTATAGTTCAGCAAAAAAAGCATCCGTGGACGAACCCTCGTTGACGGATGGCGATTCCTTTTGAACCGTTATTTCTACTTTTTCATAAAAAGTGGAGTTATATAGAACTTCCCCACACAATAAGTCAAGTCAATCAATTAAGTAGAAAAATTATTAATTCGGCTCTATAAGAACAATATGAGTAATGAAAATAAAAATTTAGAAACCTTTATTAAAATGAACGGTGCGGGTAACACTTTTTTACTCCACGATTCTAGAAAAGAATTTCTTAATGTTGATGAACAACTGATAAATAAATTGGGTATTTTTTTAGATAAATATGCATTTGATCAATTTATCCAAATTGTTAGTCCAGAAAGAGATGGAGATATTCATGTTAATTTTTGGAATGCTGACGGAAGCAAGTCCAGTATGTGTGGTAATGCTTTAAGATGTGTTGGCCATATTGTTCAAGAAGAAGAAAATAAGGATAAAGTTATATTGGAAACGGTAGATAAAGATATTGAATGCTGGAAACAAAATGATGAAATTTCAATAAATATTGGTAGTCCGGAACTAGATTATGATAAAATTCCTTTATCTCAGGAAATTGAAGACACTAAATCTATTAAACTTGATCCTGCTCCTTGTGAATTACCTAATTTCAGCGCCATAAATGTAGGCAATCCTCATGCAATATTCTTTTTTGACAATGAACAGCCTAAATTAGAAGAGGTAGGCAATTTAATAGAAAATCATGAAATGTTTCCAGACAAAGTTAATGTTTCTTTTGCAAAAGTAGAAAACAGGAATCACATAAGTGTCAATGTTTGGGAAAGAGGAACAGGAATAACAAAAGCCTGTGGATCTGCTGCGTGTGCGACAGCAGTTGCAGGATCTAATTTGGGCCTTACTGATAGGAAAGTCACAATAAGTTTTATAGGTGGTGATTTAAAAATTGATTGGAAAGAAGATAATAATATTATAATGACTGGACCATTTGATATTGAACAAGAAATAGAAATTGATTTATTGGAATTATAGATGCTTAAAGAATCTGAAGTAATAACATTTGGATGCAGACTCAATATTTATGAGTCTGAAATCATGAAACAAAATTTAGAAAGCAATCTTTCTAAAGGTATTGCTGTATTCAACAGTTGTGCAGTTACTCAAGAATCAATCAAACAAATAAAAACGGCAATTAAAAAAAAGAAAAAAGAAAATCCGGAAATGAGAATTATTGTTACTGGATGTGCTGCTCAAATTGAACCAGGATCTTTTCTAGAAATGGATGAAGTCGATCAAGTTGTTGGCAACTCAGAAAAAAGGGATATTACATCAAGTCTGAGAAATAATAATTCAGAAATCGTTTCAGATATTATGGTCAATAAAGACCCTCTCAATTCTTTAACATCTGGTTATAAGAATAGAACTAGAGCTTTTGTCGAAATTCAAAATGGGTGTAATCATCGCTGTACTTTCTGCATAATTCCTTTTGGAAGAGGTAACCTTAGATCAAAAAGTATAAAGGCTATTATCAGTGAAATTCATAATTTAATAAATGATGGTCATAAAGAAATAATATTAACTGGTGTTGATATTGCCTCTTGGGGAAATGACATAAATGATGAACTAAGTTTAAGTACTTTAGTGAGAAAAATTCTTACCCAAATTCCAGAATTAGAAAGACTTCGATTATCATCAATGGATGTTATAGGATTTGATGAATCTCTTATAAATCTTATCGCAGAAAACCAAAAAATAATGCCACATATTCATCTTTCACTCCAATCAGGTGATAATATGATTTTAAAAAGAATGAAAAGACGCCATTCAAGAGAAGATGCTATATCTTTATGCAAAAAATTAAAATTAGCTAGGCCAGAAATTACTTTCGGTGCTGATCTAATAGTTGGTTTTCCTACTGAAACTGATGAAATGTTTCAAAACACACTAAAGATTGTTGATGATTGCAATCTAGATTGGATTCATGCTTTTCCCTTTTCTCCTAGACCGGGGACACCTGCAGCAAGAATGCCCCAACTAGAGCGTCATATTATAAAGGAGCGCTCTAAAACATTAAGAGATACAGCTAACAAAAGAAAAGAAATGCATTTATCCAATTTAATCGGAAGTAAAGTTAAAGTTTTTATGGAAAAACAAAATAGAGGTCATACTAACCAATTTGCTCCCGTTAAATTTATTGAAGAAGAAATTAAACACGGACAAACAGTTGATGCTTTAATAGTTGATGCTGACAAAGAATGTGCTTACGCTTTAGCAGTTTAATTAAAATCGACTTTCGTTATTAATTGGCCCAACGATCCTATAAATAATTATTCCATCTTGATTGACGACAAAAGTCTCAGGAACACCGGTTAAACCCATTTCAATCCCAAGCATACCTTCATCATCAATTAATACTACATCATAAGGGTTGCCTTTTTCATTTAAAAATCGAGCAGAACCTTCTTCCGTATCCTTATAATTTATTCCAATAATTACAAAGTCTGATTTCTTGCTTAGACCCATTAAAATTGGATGCTCAACCTCACACGGCAAACACCACGA
>JAZAJI010000080.1:0-2808 GCA_036230365.1 Pseudomonadota bacterium | reverse complement strand
AGATATTGCAAAACAAATGGTTAAACCTGGAAAAGGCATTTTAGCTGCAGATGAAAGTTCAGGAACAATTAAGAAAAGATTTGATACAATTAATGTAGAATCAAATGAAGAAAATAGAAGAAATTATAGAGAATTATTATTTCGCACAAAGAATGCCATGGAAAATTATATTTCTGGGGTTATTCTTTTTGATGAGACATTAAGACAAGAAAGTAAAGACGGTACTCCACTAGTCAATGTTATCTCTGATTCAGGCTCTCTGCCAGGTATTAAAGTTGATGCAGGCGCCAAAGATTTAGCTTTAAATACTAATGAAAAAATTACTGAAGGATTAGATGGATTAAGAGAAAGACTAAAAGAGTATTATTCAATTGGTGCAAAATTTGCTAAATGGAGAGCGGTTATAACCATTGATTCATCAATTCCGAGCGATTTATGCATAAATTCAAACGCTCATGCATTAGCAAGATATGCAGCACTTTGCCAAGAAAACGAAATTGTTCCAATTGTTGAACCAGAGGTATTAATGGATGGAAACCACACAATTGAAAAATGTTATGATGTTACTAAAAAAACGCTTGAGGTAGTTTTTAAAGAATTAAGTGGTCACGGAGTTAATTTAAAAGGAATTTGTCTTAAACCTAATATGATTATCGATGGATCATTGCAAACTGAAAAATCTTCAAAAATATCAATTGCTGAGAAAACTATTGAATGCTTTAAAGATACAGTTCCTGAAGAAGTCCCAGGTATAGTTTTTCTTTCTGGCGGGCAATCAGAAGTAGAAGCTACAGAAAATTTAGATCAAATGAATAAGATAGGTGGTTTTCCTTGGAATTTAAGCTTCTCATATGGTAGAGCTTTGCAGGCTTCAGCTTTAAAGGCATGGTCAGGCGAAGAAAGTAACGAAGAATTAGCGTCTAATGCCTTTGAACACAGAGCTAAAATGAACTCTTTAGCTACATTAGGGAAGTGGGAAGAGGAATTAGAAAGCTAGGAAAAATATGAAAATCAACGGGAATGAAATCAGACCTGGAAATGTGATAAAACATAAAGATTCTATTTGGATTGCCGTAAAAATATCACATGTTAAACCTGGCAAAGGTGGTGCTTTTGCTCAAGTAGAACTTAAGAAAGCTACTGATGGTACGAAATTAAATGAACGATTCCGCTCATCTGAAACTATTGAAAGGCTTAGACTAGATAGCAAAAAATACCAATTTCTTTATCTTGATGATAATTCTGCACATTTTATGGATCAAGAGAATTACGAACAAATTCAAATCTCGTTAAACCTTTTAGAGGAGAAAAAGTCATTTCTTCAGGAAGGTATTGAACTAGAAATTGAAAGCTATGAAGAAGAACCAATAAATATTATTTTTCCTGAAAATATTACTCTTGAAATCATAGATACAGAACCTACTGTAAAAGGTCAGACAGCTGCATCCTCTAATAAGCCAGCAGAATTAGAAAATGGTTTAAGAGTTATGGTTCCTCCTTTTATTCAAGTAGGTGAAAAAGTAGTTATAAATACTAATGATTCATCTTATGTAAAAAGATCTGATTAATGCCTTCCGCCCTTTTAAATGTGATGATTAATGCAACAAGAAAAGCTTCATTAAGATTAAGAAGAGATTTTAATGAGTTAGAAAATCTGCAAATCAGCACTAAAGGACCGGCAGATTTTGTTACCTCTGCTGACATAAGAACTCAAAGAATAATCACTGATGAGCTCCGTAAGGCTAAGCCTGATTGGTCTTTTATTACTGAAGAAGAGGATAACATTATATCTGAGAGTACTGATAGCAGGTTTATTATTGATCCTATTGATGGCACGACAAATTTCTTACATGGCAATCCTAATTTTGCTATTTCTATTGCAGCAGAAGTAAATAAAAAACTTGAAGCTGGAATTATATATTCTCCAATTACTGACGAGCTTTTTTTTGCTGAAAGAGGACAAGGTGCGTTTCTTAATGATAGAAGAATAAGAATTGCAAAAAGAAATAAATTATCTGAATCGATAATAGTTACCGGTATCCCTCATATAGGGAGAGGTGATCAATCAGAATTTATTTCAGAAATTAAAGAAATAATGACTGAAGTTGCTGGAATAAGGCGATCAGGTTCTGCGGCCTTAGATTTGGCTTGGGTTGCATCAGGAAGATATGACGGATATTGGGAAAAAGGATTATCAATATGGGATATAGCTGCGGGAATTATAATAATTAGAGAGGCTGGAGGAACTATAACTGGATTGGATGGAAGTGAAAAAGATCTATATAATGGAAATGTTATAGCAGGTAATGAAATTATTCATGATAATTTGTTAAAAAAGATAAAAAATATCTACTTGCAAGATAAATAGAGTTACAATATATATGCCTCTCTTAGGAAAAAAAATGAAAAAAGATATACATCCAGATTATCATAAAATTACTGTGGAAATGACAGATGGAACCACATTTGAAACTCGTTCAACTTGGGGAAAAGAAGGTGATACCTTGAAATTGGATATTGATCCTTCTTCACATCCTGCTTGGATAGGCGGAGGTCATAAACTGGTTGATCGCGATGGACGTGTTGGTAAGTTTAATAAAAAATTCGAAGGTTTTCTTGGAGACTCAAAAAAGAAAAAAAATGTAGCTAAAGAAGTAGCCTCTACTGAAGAAGTTAAAGAAGACACAACTACTGAAGAGGTTAAAGAAGACACAACTGCAGAAGAATTGCCTGCTGAAGAAGTTAAAGAAGACACAACTGCTGAAGAGGTTAAAGAAGACACAACTGCAGAAGAATTGCCTGCTGAAG
>JAZAJI010000079.1:0-9956 GCA_036230365.1 Pseudomonadota bacterium | reverse complement strand
GCTTGAATCCATCTTACTGTTTTAGATGATGAACGCATTACAATCGTATTAGTCCATATACCATTATCAATTTCTATTCCTGAAAGAATAGAACCATTCGTTACACCTGTAGCTGCAAATAAAGCATCGCCAGTAACCATATCATCTAAAGAATAAATTTTATCAACATCTTTTACTCCCAATCGGGCCGCCCTATCCTTCTTTTCTTGATCTTCAAGCACTAATCTTGTTTGCATTTGACCGCCAATACAACGCAAGGCGGCGGCAGCTAAAACACCCTCAGGCGCACCACCTATCCCCATATACATATCAATTCCAGTTGATTTTTCTGTAGTATGGATAACACCAGCAATGTCACCATCCTGAATTAACCTAACCTTAGCCCCAACAGACCTTAGTGAATCAATTAAATTATCATGTCGCGGTCTATCTAAAACACAAACTGTAATTTGCTCAATTGGCTTATTTAGCGCTTTGCTTAATTCAATAACATTTTTATCAGGATCTTCATCTAATGAGATGACTTCATCTGGACACCCTGGTCCAATAGCTATTTTTTGCATATATACATCTGGCGCATTTAACAGAGAGCCCTTTTCAGCCATTGCAATTGTAGTTAATGCGTCAGCTTGACCTTTTGCCGTTAGAGTTGTTCCTTCTAAAGGATCAAGAGCGATATCGACCTTTGGCCCTTTACCAGTTCCTACTTTTTCACCTATATATAGCATCGGTGCTTCATCTCTCTCTCCCTCCCCGATAACAACTTCACCATCTATATCAAGTTGATTTAGCTCTGTTCTCATTGCATCAACAGCAGCTTGATCAGCATCCTTTTCATTGCCTCTTCCAACTAAATAAGAGGCGGCAACAGCAGCACGTTCAGTTACTCTGACTAATTCTAATGTTAAAACTCTATCTAAAACTTTATCTGACATTTCTTTACCCTTCTTTTAATACAGGAATATAAACTGGTTCAAGAGAAATTAATTCTGATCCTTTAAGTTTTTCTAAGAAAGAATTAATTTCTTCCATTCTAACAGGATATGTAATCATAACAACAGGTGTTGAATTTTTTTCATCATCTAAATGGCTTTCACCTTTCTGAATTATTTTATCTATTGAAATGTTATTTTCACTTAAAAGATTAGTTAATTTAGACATTGAGCCTTTTTGGTCTTTTAAAAAAACTCTCAAATAATAAGGTCTTCGCTTAGAATCGATTTTATCAAAATTCTTAGTAAGGTTTGAAAATGAATCTCCAAATAATTTCAATCTAACATCTGTAGAACAATCTATTAAATCGGAAATTACTGATGATGAAGTTGGCCCTTCACCGGCGCCTTTTCCTTCTAAAACCACATCTCCACTTTCATTATTAATTAACTGAACAACATTATTTGCATCATCAACTCGCCCTAAAATACTCTTACTTTCAACCAGCATTGGTGAGACTTCTTTATATATCTTGCTTTTTATGATTTCAGACATTGCAATTAATCTAATCTTATAACCAAATTCTGAAGCATAACTATGATCAATTAATTCAATGCCTTCAATGCCTTTAATATGAATAGACTTAACTGAAGGAATTTCAGAAAAAATTATAGCATTAAGTATTGATAATTTATGAGCAGAATCCTCACCATTAATATCCAAAGTAGGATCTGCTTCAGCATAACCCTTCTCTTGCGCAATTTTAAGCGCATCATCAAAACTTATATTTAAGTTATCCATATTCGATAAAATATAATTAGATGTACCATTTAAGATTGAATAAATTTTTCTTATCTCTTTTACCCTTACACTTTCTTTTAGTGTTTTTATTACTGGTATTCCTCCTGCAACAGATGCTTCAAAGCCAAAGAAATTCTTATTCTCTTCAGAAAGATTGGCTAGCTCACTTCCATGTTTAGAAAGTAACGCTTTATTTGCTGTAATAAAATTCTTTCCTTGTTTCAAAGTTTCTAATGCCAGATTATAAGCTAGGCCGTCAGAGCCTCCAACTAATTCAATAATGGTATCAATATTCTTGTTATTGGCTAAATCAATTGGATTTTCGTACCAATCATAATTTTTAATATTGATAGACCTATCTTTACTTTTATTTTTTGCTGAGATCCCAAGAATATTTATTTTAACATTATGATTATTTTCTAAAAATATAGAGTTTTTCTCTATATTTTTTATTACACCACAACCTACCGTCCCTAAACCAACAATGCCAATATTTAAGACTTTATTCATTTCATAATTTTTCTTAGATTTCTAGCGGCTTGACGAATTCTCTGTTCATTTTCAACTATTGAAAGTCTAACAAAACCTTCACCATACTCTCCAAAACCTACACCTGGAGATACCGCAATATCAACTTCTTCAAGTAAAAGTTTAGAGAATTCTAATGAGGATAATTTTCTATATTTATCTGGAATTGGAGACCAAGCAAACATGGTAGCTTTTGGTAAAGGAATATGCCAACCCGCATTAGAAAAAGAATCAACAAGAATATCTCGTCTTTCCTTATAAATATTCCTAATTTCATCGATTACTTTTACTTCACTATTTAAAGCAGCAACTGAGGCCACTTGTATAGGTGTAAAAGCTCCATAATCAAGATATGATTTAATTCGAGTTAATGCGGATATCAAATACTCATTTCCTACTGCAAATCCCATACGCCAACCGGGCATTGAAAAGGTCTTAGACATAGATGTAAATTCAACAGCAATTTCTTTGGCCCCCTCAACTTCTAAAATTGAAGATGGTTTGTCTTCCTCAGAAAAGTATATTTCAGAGTAAGCTAAATCAGATAGTAAAATAATTTCATTTTTTTTAGCATAATTAACAATTTCCTTATAAAAGTCCTGGCTACAAACTCTTGCGGTAGGGTTTGACGGAAAGTTAATTATTATCGCTGTAATCTTTTTCTTTGAGCTTTCAATTTTAGTTGTTATTTCAGTCATTAAATCAGTTTCATCATTAATCTTATAGTGAATTAAATCAGCACCAGAAATTATAAAACCAAAAGCATGTATAGGGTAAGCAGGATTTGGAACAAGTATGGTGTCTCCAGGAACACTTAGAATTTGAGCCATGTTCGCTAATCCTTCTTTAGACCCAAGTGTAGCAATTATTTCAGTATCATAATCTAATTTCACATTAAATCTTCTTTGATAGTACTCAGCTTGAGCTCTCCTTAAGCCTGAAATTCCTTTAGAAGCCGAATATCTATGAGTTTTAGGATCTTTTACGGCTTCTATTAATTTTTCAACTATATGCTTTGGAGTTGGTATATCAGGATTACCCATACCAAAATCAATTATATCTTTCCCTTGTGCCCTAGCGTTATCTTTAATCCTATTTACTTCCGCAAAAACATATGGAGGTAATCTATTTAATTTTTCGAGCTTTTTCATTTAATCTATCTATCAAGAAAATTATCATTATCTATCAGCTCACAAGTGTTAACTTGATCGCTAGGCCATTTTGAATCTTTATATAAGCGATAGTATTCTTCATCACTTAGTAATTGCATAACTGTCTCACTATATAAATATCTTTTTTTCATCGTTTCTCTTGATCCACAAGAAGTTAATAGGATTACAATAGTTAGTATCAATAAATATTTCATATCAATTCTTAAGGAAATAAAGGTTGATTTAAAAGGCCTAAATTTTCATTATATCCAAACATAATATTCATATTTTGAATAGCCTGACCTGCTGAGCCTTTAACCAAATTATCAATAGCTGTAGAAATTATTATTCTCCCATCAATTCTATCCTCAAAAAGTGATATTAAGCATTTATTAGATCCCCTTACATTGGATGTGCTGGAAGGTTGCCCAGAATCGGAAATAATAATAAATTCATCCTCAGCATAGAAATTATTTAAACAGTTAGTAGCATCGTTTAAATTTTTACCATTTTCTAATTTTAAATATATTGTTACTAACTCACCTCTATTGATAGGAATTAAATGAGGTGTAAAATTAATTTTTAAATCCTTATTAGATTCTAGGTAAATTTTTTCTTCTATTTCAGGCGCATGTCTATGATTAGAAATGCTGTAAGGTTTAATACTTTCTGCGATTTCAGAAAATAATAATTCACCCTTAAGACTCCTTCCGGCACCAGAAACACCGGATTTAGCATCAATAATTATATCATCGAGGCTAATTATATCGCTCCTAATTAATGGTAGTATAGAAAGAAGTACCGCTGTTGGATAACAACCTGGACAAGCAACTATATTTGCTTCCTTAATGCTATCCCTATAGATTTCACTTAACCCATAAACCGAATCTTTTAATAAATTTTCTGATTTATGTTTAGATTCATAACTTTTATTAAACAATTCTACATTCTTAAATCTAAAGTCTGCCGACATATCTATCACTTTACTATTATTACCTATATCATTGATATAACTATGTAATTTATTATGTGGTAATCCTGAAAACACTAAATCTATATTACTATAATCAATATTTTTAATATTAATAAAATTAGGAAGATTAGAACCTAATAATGCATGGTGAATTTGACTTGGGTTAAGCCCTTCATTTGAATTAGCGCTCAAAGTAGAAATATTTACCTTATCATGCCCCAATAAAAGTCTTATTAGGTCGCCGCCCGTATATCCTGATGCACCTAAAATCGCTATATTAATTTTGTTTTTTGTCATTTTTATACCTTATATCTTTTTTTCTGATAAAAAAAGAGCGCTTAAAAAGCGCTCAAAAATAATTAAATTATAATTATGATTAACGCTTAGAAAATTGAAAGCTTCTTCTTGCTTTACGTCTGCCATATTTTTTTCTTTCTACAACCCTTGAATCTCTTGTTAAAAATCCTCCAGACTTAAGAATTCTTCGTAATTCAGGCTCAAAGGAAACCAAAGCCTTTGATATGCCATGCCTTACAGCACCAGCCTGTCCTGATAAACCTCCTCCAGTTACTGAACAATTAATTTCAAATTGATCACTCCTTTCAGTAATAACTAAAGGCTGATTAATAAGCATTCTCAAAACAGGTCTAGCAAAATATTCTTCAGATGATTTACCATTAATTTTAATATTACCTGCCCCTTGTTTAATCCAAACTTTTGCAACCGCATCTTTTCTTTTTCCTGTCGCATAAGATCTTCCATGCTCATCTATAGATTTTTCAGGTAGTGGCTGTTCAGATGTTGTTTCATCCGATTGCCCAATTTCTTCAAAACTTTTAATTTCTTCTTTTTGTTCTTTATCTTCCATATTAATTATCTTTTTGTATTTTTCTCATTTAAGATTTTATAATCTATTAATTCAGGATTTTGAGATTCATGTGGGTGTGATGAGCCCGAATAAACCTTCAGATTTTTAATTTGCTTGTTTGACAAAGGGCCTGAAGGCATCATTCTTTCTATAGCTTTCTTCAATACTCTCTCTGGAAATTTACTTTCTAAAATATCTTGGGGAGTTGTTTCTTTTATTCCGCCAGGATAACCAGTATGCTTATAATATTTCTTGTCTGTAATTTTATTACCAGTTAAATGGATCTTTTCAGCATTTATTATAACAACATAATCTCCATCATCTACATGCGGTGTAAATGATGGAAGATGCTTGCCTCTCAATCTGGAAGCAACAAAAGATGCTAATCTTCCAACAACAGCATCAGTCGCATCAATTAAGACCCACTTCTTGTCAACATCTTCTTGTCTTGTAGATATAGTTTTCATCATAATTCTCAAAATCTGCAACTTTAATATAGTAAGTATAAATTATGTCAATTATTATTATTTTATACAATAAAAACAAATATTTATCTATTGGTAATTATTTACTAAACTTTAATAAATACCTCAATAGACATGAACTAGAGAATAAAATTAAAGCAAAAAATTGATGAGTTAAAGCTGTTTGCCAGGGCATAGAAAATAGTACTGACAAAATCCCAAAAAATATTTGAATTAGAACCAAAATAAATATGATTATAGATAACTTAAAAAGAGAAGGTTTGTTTCTAAAAATTATTAAATTAATCGAAGACATAATTAAAATTAAATAACCTATTGTTCTATGATTAAATTGAACGTTCGATCTATTTTCAAATAAATTATAAATGCTAAGCTCATAAGACCAATAATCTAATGGAATAAAATATTCCCCCATTCGTGGCCATGTTGGGTAAATTAAACCGGCATCAAGTCCAGAAACAATTCCGCCAATAAAAATTTGAAAGAAAATTACGAAAAGAAAAATATTTGCCCAGATCGTTGTATTGTAATTTATACTAGAAGTCTTAATTTTTAGAATATCAAACATAAGCAACAAAGAAATGTAAATTATCACAAAAGCCATTGTTAAATGTACGGCTAATCTATATTGACTAACATCAACCCTTTCCACAAGTCCGCTTTTAACCATATACCAACCTATGTAACCCTGTATTCCTATTAGAATAATTATTACAAAAGATTTTATTTTTTGTGACTTAGTTAGCTTTTTTGTTATCGCAAAATATAAAAAAGGCAGAAAAGCAATTAAACCCACTAATCTTGCTAAAAACCGATGCCCCCACTCCCATAAATATATTGTCTTAAATTCAGTTATATTCATTTCAAAGTTTACTAAAGTATATTCAGGAATTTTTTTATACTTTTCAAATTCTAATAACCATGTTTCAGAAGTTAATGGAGGTATGAATCCGATAAAAGGTTCCCATTCTGTAATTGATAAACCAGAATCGGTAATTCTCGTAGCCCCTCCAACTAAAACAAGAATAAATAAACTAAAAATAAGTAAAGAAGCCCATAAAATTAAAGGCATGTCATTCTTATTTAAATTAAGGTTAAACAATATAATCTTTCATTAGGTTAATATATTTATGTTATATATTTAAAATTATGAGCATTAACAACATTAGAATAAAAAAATTAATTGGAACAATCATAATTCCTGTTTGGTTGATTATTTTTATGGGCCTAATATCGTTTCTTGCTGAATTAATAATTCCTGATCTTAACGGGTTTATGATTTTTCTATTTTATCTTATTTCAGGAATAATATGGATAGTTCCCTTACTTCCAGTAATAACTTGGATGCAAAAAGAAAATTAGTCGAAACGACCAAAAGTTATTTTGTTAAGAAGAAATATTACCAAAATGAATAAAAATATTGCTATGATTGCAGACATAATAACCTTTATTGTTTAAAATAATAAAAACCTTATAAAACATATTGTAATTTATGAACAGCTATCTTTATAAAATTTATATCACTACTTTTATCTTACTTTTCTTTATTTCTTTTAATATATTTGCGCAAAATTTAGATACAATAACTAATCTTGATAAAGGAAAAAATTCTTATGAAAGAATTTGCGCAGATTGTCACTCCATCTCCTTAAAGGGAACTTCTCATGGAAGCGCGTTATCAGGAAAAACTTTCATAAATAAATGGATTAAGAATTTAGATAATTTATTTTTAACAATTTATAAAACGATGCCTCCTGGGAGTCGTAATGATATTGACGATAGTGATTATAAAAATATTTTTGAATATATATTGAAATTTAATAAAATAAGAAATCCAGATATAGCAAATATAAAACTTCTTAATGCTAATAAAGATACAAATGAAAACTGGGTTTCTTTTAGCGATCCAAGTACAATTGATCAGCCTGAAGATAGAAAATCTTTATTTATTAATAAAACAATAGATAATTATATTCCTATTAATGAAGATGAAATAAATTCTCCAAAAGATGAAGACTGGACATCATGGAGAAGAACTCCATTAGGTCATGGATTTAGTCCGCTGGAACAAATTAATATCGGAAACGTAAGTAAATTAAAATTATCTTGGTCTTTAGTTATGAGCAAAGGAAGTAATCAAGGTACGCCATTAGTATATAATGGAGTTATGTTTTTAACGCATCCTGATAATATTATTCAGGCATTAGATGCTACAAATGGTAATTTAATTTGGGAATATAAATACCGATACCAAAAAGGGTCTAAAACTCTTGGTGGCCCAACTAGAAATATTGCTATTTTTAAAGATAAGGTATTCCTGACAACATACGATGCTCATATTATTGCTTTAAATGCAAAGAATGGAAAATTAATATGGAAAACTAAAAAAGCTAACTTTAGAGATGGTTATACACACACTAGCGGTCCAATAATTGCTAAAGGTGTATTGGTTTCTGGAATAAATGGGTGTGAAAGATATGTTGAAGACGGATGCTTTATAACAGGTCATAATCCAGAAACAGGTGAGGAGTTATGGAGGACATCCACAATCGCACTTCCAGGAGATGTAAATAGTAATACATGGGGCGATACACTTCCAATTTATAGATCAGGTTCGGATATGTGGATAGCAGGAAGTTATGACCCACAATTAGAATTATTCTATATTGGGACATCTCAAGCAAAACCATGGGTCGCTGCAAGTAGAGGAATGACTCCTAAAGATAAAGCGCTTTATACAAACTCGACTTTAGCTATAAATCCAAAGAATGGTGAAATTAAATGGTATTATCAACATATACCAGGTGAAACTATTGATATGGAGGTAGGATTTGAAAGGATTCTATCTAATGAAGGAAATAAAAAGGTACTTTTAACCATAGGGAAAGACGGGATACTTTGGAAATTAGATAGAAAAAATGGAAATTTTTTATCACTTAAAGAAACAATTTATCAAAATATCTATAGTGAGGTAGATCATATAAATGGAAAAGTTCGATATCGTGATGATATTTTACTCGCTAAAATAGGAGAAAGTTTTTCAGCTTGCCCAGGAATTTACGGCGGACGTAATTGGCAAGCATCTTCATTTGATCAAACAACAAATACAATGATCATTCCTTTACACCAACTTTGTGCTGATATGGTTGGAAGATTTGTTGAACAAGAAGAAGGTGGCGGAGGTTATGGTGGTGATTCAAAGTCATATAAAATGCCTAACAAAAAGAAAGTGGGCAAGCTAATAGCAATTAATACAAAAAGTATGGAAGAAATTTGGTCATATGAGCAAAATGCAATGTTCTTAACATCATCATTAACCACTAAAGGAGGACTTACCTTTATAGGTGATCTTGATAGAAAATTTAAGGCATTTGAAACAAAAACCGGTAAATTACTTTGGCAAACAACGCTTGGCTCTGCCTTACACGGATTTCCTATAAGTTATGGATTTAATAATAAACAATATGTAGCAGTAACATCTGGAATGGGCGTATTTCGCGCGTTAACATCACATATAAGCCCTGAAATCTATCAACCTGAAGGTGGAAATGCTATATATGTATTTGAATTGCCATAAAAAAATCTTATCAAGTAGACAAATTAAGATTTATTGATACCATTTATTTTAATAATAAAAAAAATGGATAAAATTTCTGAAATAATAATTGCAATTAGTTTATTAGCTCTTTTTGTAGCTTTTCCTGCTTATTTTTTAATTAGAATTATAATAGGATAACAGAAAAGTTATATCTCAGAAGAATGATGAACTTTTATTTTTAACTGATCGTTGTCATCTTTAATTAAGACAAAAGTAAAAGCTAATCGTATTTTATTAAAAGAATCTAATGGTTTTAAATTTAATATACCCATGACAATGGTTATATTATGCTCGGGTAAGGTATAAATTTTATCTAAAGAAATCTCTTCCCATGGCTTTAATGCAAAACCTTTATCTTCTTTTATATCCCCAGATATGAAATAAGATAATGCCTCCTCTTTATTATTACGAAAAACAACCTCTTTTGTGTATGTTGGTTTAAATAAAACATCTTGAAAATCAAAAGCATAATGCGAATCAATAAATTCTTTAGCCTTATCGACTGTATCTCCTCCGTCCTTAAAAGTTTTTCCAATTTCAATAACCCCAGTTGCCCAAGAATTAAGAAATTTATTAACTTCATCCACATTTATTTCTGTTTTATTAGTCACGATATAAT
>JAZAJI010000078.1:0-7243 GCA_036230365.1 Pseudomonadota bacterium | reverse complement strand
TTAAAGCCTTCTTTTTTGAGGCTCGCATTCCAGCTTCTACTTCTGGTATATTTGACATATCTTGATCAAATATAACTCCTATTCCTGTTAATTCTTCAGCATCGTCCCAATTTTGGTCTTCATCAAGATAATGGATAGGGATGGGTTCATATTTCTCTTGCTTATCGGGGTCTGCATGATTTCTTTGAAGGAAAATTGCTTCCATTATGGCTGAATCAACTCTTGTACCATTTGGTCTGAATCTATATATGAGATTTCTTGGAAATCCTCCCCAAGGTGAAAAATTAGGAAAAACATTATAAACTAGTGCATCCAACATTTCTGCATCAGATTTATCTGAATAATCATGCCCATCAGCTTCATTGAAACTATCTCTCATTGCTTGTGCTGCAACTTTTCTAGCTTCAGAGCCTTCAGGAACAAGAATTTTATCTTCATTAAAAACCCTTCCAGTTCCGTAAAATATCGTATCTAGAATTTCTTGTTCATCAACATCATGACAATTTGGGCTAGGTTTACCTACAAGTGATAGGTTTCTATTCATATGGTCCCCATAAATATCATATCTTGCGTTTTCATCTGCTTGAAATGGCATAATTTCAGGATGGATTTTAGTTGCATGAAAAGATTCCATAAACGCTTCTTGTACCGTTTTCCAGTTGCCTGGAACAACTTTTGAAACATGAATAACCTTTTTACAATTTTCAAGATTCCATCTTTTATGGTGTTCAGGTAAAGGGGCCAAATAATCTTCAAGTGATTGAGCATTGTCATCCATATTTATGAATACAAATCCTTCCCAAAGTTCAATCCTTACTTCAGGTAGATTCCATTCTTCAGTTTTAACATGAGGAAAATCCCATTCAGCAGGTGTATGTTTAAGACTGCCATCTAAATTCCAACAAAAACCATGGAAAGGGCATTCGAGATCTTTACTAAATGATCTTTCAGTTTTAATTTTTCTACCCCTGTGGAGACAAGAATTATAATAACCTTTTATAGTATTTTCTTCTGTCCTAACTATTAAAAAGGAATAATCTAAAATGTCATATACAAGGCTATCTCCTATTTCTGGAATATCTTCAACTCTACAAGCAAATTGCCAAACCCTTGTCCACATACATTCTGCTTCTTGTTTAAAAAATTCTTCAGAGGTGTATCTATCCATTGAAATATCCTCTGAGCCAAGAAATTCAAAACTTTCTTCTATCATAAAGTCTGGGACTTTTTGTGAATCTTGCTCAAGATATTCAGTATAACTTGTGTCCGGAGTTCTTTCTTCTCCACCTTTTTTGTCTTTTATGGCTTCGCTCATATTTTCCCCTCTACGCACCTAATATTTTGTTTAAATCATTATTTAACTTTAGTAAATAATTATAAAAATTTAAATATTTTATAGATATGTTTAACTTTTGAGGATAGCTTTAACTTTAGTAGATATTTAAGGGGAGATTTTATGAATGTGAGTGAAGAAAAATTGGCGATAAGAGAATTATTAGATCGCTATTGTGATGGTGTAAATCAAAGAGACCCTGAAATTTGGGGAAGCACATGGTCAGAAGATGCTTTATGGGAGATACCTCATTTAGAAATAAAGAATGAGGGTAAAGAGAATATCGTTAATGTATGGAATGAGGCTATGAAAGGGTTTCCGTTTGTTCATATGATGGCTCAACCTGCTTATATAGAGGTAAATGGTAATAAAGCTATTATGAGGAGCTATACTCTTGAAACAGCGGTTTTACCTGATGGAACAGAAATTCATCCTTGTGGACAGTATGAAGATGAATGCGTTAAAGAAAATGGTAAATGGAAATTTTCTAAGAGGTCATTTACTACACTTCATGGTGAATAAATATGAACAAAGTTATTCCTACCCCAAGAGAAAAACATCCTGATCCAAAACTAAGAGGCGATAAAATATCGGGTGAAAGATATTATTCTAAAGAATTTATGCAAAATGAATGGGATCACATGTGGACCAAGGTTTGGCAGATTGCAGGAATTGCATCAGAAATCCCCAAGCATGAAGATTTTTTCATTTATAAGATAGGGATAGAGGAAGTTTTAGTTGTACGACAAAAAGACAAAACAATTAAGGCATTCTATAATGTTTGCCCACATCGAGGAAATATTTTAGTTCATGTAGAAAATGGTTCATTAGATAGATTCAAGTGTACTTATCACGGATGGGAATATGACACAGAAGGGGTCCTAAGAAATCTTCAGGATCCAGAGGATTTTGATAATGGAAGTCCATGTGGGAAAATTAAACTAAAAGAAGTTCATTGTGAAGTTGCCCTAGGTTTTGTTTGGATTAATTTATCTGAGAAGCCTCAAAAATTTGAAGAAGCTTTAAACCCTCTTTTAGATCATATGAGACCATATCAACCTGAAAGATATGTAAGAGTTTTAAATTTAACTTGTGAAGTTGACTGTAATTGGAAAATTATTCACGATAATTTTAATGAGTCTTATCACTTACCAACGCTTCACCCAGAATTGTCGGTACATATAGAAAATGATTATAAGTTTTCTCAATTTGATATGTATGATAATGGGCATAACAGAATGCTAATGCCTGGGCATAAACCTGCTCTAGGAGATGAGTCTCCCGATGAGGTAAATTTTCCTTTGGATGCGGCTTTAGAGGCATGGGACTTAAATCCTGCGGACTTCAAAGGAAAAGCTCAAGAAACAAGATTGGCAATTCAAAAACAAAAAAGAAAATTAGCTAAAGATAGAGGTTTTTGGCACTATGAGTTTCTTACCGATGAACAGTTAACTGACTATTATTTTTATAACTGTTTTCCAAATTATGATATAACTATGACTCCTGATGGAATACAAGTTCAAAGACCTCAGCCTCATCCTACTGATCCAGAGAAATGCCTATTTGAACATTGGTGGCTTGTTCCAGACATGGAGAAATTATCTGCATCTGCAACTTTTATGGGATCTGACACGACTGAAAATACAGCGGGTGAAAATATGACTGAAACACCTCTTGGTCCTAGACCTTTAAGGCCTGCAGAACATGAATGGGTTGTCTATCCAGAAGGATCTATGGGTTTTGTCACGGATCAAGATATAAGTATGGCTATTGGCCAACAAAAAGGTATTAAATCAAGAGGTTTTGATGATGCGATTCTAACAAATCAAGAGAGAAGAGTTAGAAGGTATCATGAAGTTTTAAATGATTATATTGAAGGCAGAAGATAAATTCATTTAATGCTTTTAAAGATTATCAATTTAAAAATTTTATCCTCTAACAAGTTTATCCTAAGTATTTTAATTCTTTTGATAGTCAGTTCAATTGTTTTTCAAAATTTACCCAACAACATTTATCAGAATATGCTCGATCTATCCTTTGGCTTTAATACTTTGGATGTCCAAAAGACATTTGATAATTTGGGAGAAAGAGGAAGGATGAATTATATTTATTCATCGTTAATTCTTGATACAGTTTTTCCAATTCTTTATGTCTTATTTTTTATTTCGATATTATTAAAACTTAATGAAAAGAGTCCTTTTATTTTATATTTACCTTTAATAGCCGGCCTTTTTGACATAGGGGAAAACATTTTTATATCTTTGATGATGTCATCTGCTTCATTTAACAATATTCCAGAATCACAAATATTTTTTGGGAGTCTTTTTAATCAATTTAAGTGGATATTATGTGGTTTTGGAGTTGGTTTTATTTTGTTTAAGTTTATTTTGAATAAATTTAAAATTGGTTAGTCAATATCTATAAAAGTGCCAGGTAAAACCGTATAAAAGTTGATATCTTTTTCTATAGAAAGCTTATTTAATTCTTTTTTAGGTTCTAAAACTGGTTCATCAGTTAGAATAAATGTCCCCCAATGCATTCCAACGCTTTCTTTAGCATTTAAGTCTATTGCAATCTTTATTGCTTCTTCAGGATTAACATGCGAATAACCCATAAACCACCTAGGCGCGTAAGCTCCAATTGGAATCATTGCAAAATCTACATTACCTAATCTTTTGTGAATCTCTTTAAAATCTTCTGAATAACCAGTGTCACCTGCGTGAAAGATATTTTTTTTATCATGTTTTACATGCCAACTTCCCCATAAACTTTTGTTTCTATCCCCTAAACCTCTCGCTGACCAATGTTGTGATGGGGTGAAGGTAAGTATTGTTTCTTTGATTTTTATACTTTCCCACCAAAGGAACTCTTTGCCGTTTTTTAGATTATGTTTCTTTAATAATTTGCCATCACCTTTGGGAATAAGAATTTTTACATTAGGATATTTATTTTGAATTTTTTTTAGGCTTTCAATATCCAAGTGATCATAATGGTTATGGCTAATAGCTATGATGTCAATTTTGGGCAATGAAGATATATTGGTTGCCGGTCTAATTAATCTTTTTGGTCCAGCAAATTTTAATGGAGAAGCTCTTTCAGAAAAAATTGGATCAAATAAAATATTAACATTCCCATTTGAAACGAGAAAACTCGCATGACCTATCCAAAAAGCATAATTCCTTTTTTCTTGAAAGATATTTGGATCAATTATTTCTTTAACTTCAAGATATTCAGGTATTGGACTTTCTCTATTGAAACTCCACTTTAGTATTTCACTAAGATTTCTATTATTTGATTGTCCATCAGTATTAGTAAATGTAGTTTCAGAATTAGACGGAATACTAATAATAATAAGCAAGAAAAAAATTGATAGTAATCTCATAAAATTTATATAGGCTTAATTTAGTAAATTATCAAATAGGGGAGTAAAAAAAATGGAATCAATAGCAGATTTTAATGATTGGCGAGGTAAAGCAAGTTTAGATGATGGAGAATGGACAACATTCGTAGATCCAGAAACATCTCCAGATTTTTTCGAACATATGACTGATATAGTAAAGGTTAAGTTTATGGGGGAGAATTGGGAAAATGGTCCATGGATAGTGCCAAATAAATTTCCTCCTAACACAAAAGCAGATAGGCATGCGCATGCAGCTGATACAATTTATATAATTATGCGTGGAACAATGACATTTAATGATGGTACAGGGTGGTTTAAGAAAGGTGATGTTCGTTGGGTTAGGGCAAACCATACTTATGGACCTGAAGAATCTGGGCCTGAAGGGTGTGAATTTATTTTAATTTCAATGGGACCCATAGATGTCCAATGGGAGGAAGGTAAAACATATTTAGCGAATGCAAAATAATTTTATAAAGTTAATAATAAGGGTTAAATAATGAGTGTTGAGACAAATAAAAAACTTATAGAAAAATGGTATATCGCTCTTGCTGAAGGAGATTTTGAAACAATCTTTGATATGCATCATGATGATGTGGTTTATAATATGCTAGGTAACACTCCTGTTTCAGGAAGAATTTATGGTAAAGAAGCTTGCTGTAACGGGATGATTGCAGAAAAATTATTAGAGAAATTAGTGCCTGAAGAAATAAAGTTTTCAAAGAAGTGGAAAATTATTGCCGCAGAAGATGATAGGGTAGTAGGAATGATGCAAGGCGGCGGACCCACAAAGAATGGTGAGTCATATGAACAAACTTATTGTGAAATTTTTACTATTAAAGATGGTAAGATAATTGAATTACATGCTTTTTTTGATACGGTATTAGTTGAGCATTGTTTATTTGATAACAGTTTGAAAGAGGAATCTTTAAAAATTGAAGACCCATTTCAACTAAGTTAATTTTATGTGAGGAAGGGTAATGGAAAGAATATATGATATTATAATTTGGGGAGCTAGCGGTTTTACTGGTCGTTTAGTAGTTGATTACATTGAGAAACACCAAAAACAAAGTAATTTAAAATGGGCTGTAGCGGGAAGGAATGAATCAAAGATTAAACAAATACTTTCTGGAAGAGAAATACCTATAATTTTAGCTGACAGTCATGACAAGGAATCTTTGGTCGAATTAGTTAAGAAGACAAAAGTTATTCTTACTACCGTTGGTCCATATGCACGATATGGCTCTGAATTGGTTGAAGCATGTGCCGAAAATGGAACGCATTATTGTGATTTAACTGGTGAAGTTCATTGGATGAGGCAAATGATATCTCAATATAATAGTGCAGCAAAGGATAGTGGAGCGAGAATTGTTCATACATGCGGATTCGATAGTATTCCATCAGATATAGGTGTTTATTTCTTACAGAAAGAAATGAATGCAAGACATGGCGTTAATGCGAAACATATTAAGTATCGTACAAGAGGATTTTCTGGAGGTGCTAGTGGCGGAACAGTGGACAGTTTGATGTCTATGATGGAACAAGCCAAGGAAGATCCTTCTATTTTAAAAATTATATCTAATCCTTATGCATTAAATGATAAGGAAAAAGGTCAAGATGGACCAGATAAAATGATACCTTTTTATGATGATGATTTTGATGCTTGGGTAGGTCCTTTCATAATGGCAGGGATAAATACAAGGGTAGTAAGAAGAACAAATGAGTTGTTGAATAATATTTATGGTAAAGATTTTTGTTATGATGAAGGCAGTATAACTGGAAAAGGACCTGGTGGCCTTATTGGAGCAACAACATCTGGAATTGTTACCGGTGGAATGGCTGGAATGGCAGGTTTTTCTACAACAAGGTCAATTATGAAAAGATTTCTTCCAAAACCAGGAGAAGGCCCTTCAGAAAGAGCTATGGATAATGGGTATTTTGAGGTCGAATTATTAGGAATTCATCCTGAGGATAGGAACAAGGACATTAGAGTTTGGATAGAGGGAGATAAGGATCCTGGCTACAAATCCACATCAAAAATG
Organism: Pseudomonadota bacterium; assembly: GCA_036230365.1. Classification (GTDB taxonomy): domain Bacteria; phylum Pseudomonadota; class Alphaproteobacteria; order MED-G09; family MED-G09; genus AG-430-B22. The sequence continues at coordinate 471 of JAZAJI010000078.1, read as the reverse complement.
ATAGCCGAAAGCGCTTTGGCTCTGGCTCAAGATGAATTAAATATTGGAGGAGGATTTTGGACACCTGCTTCAGCTATGGGGGATTCCTTAATCAAGCGATTGCCTGATGCAGGAGTCACATTTACGGTTATGGAAAATTAATCTTAAAATCTAGGGAGAAATTTATGATAAAGGTAATTATGCCAATGAGAAGACGTCCTGGTATGACAGTTGAAGAATTTAGAAAGTATTATGAAACAATTCATAGGGTCATTGGAGAAAAATATCTTACAGGTTATGCAACAAAATATACTAGACGTTTTACTAATCCTCTACCAGACCGGTCAGGAAATATAACCGATCCAGATTTTGATGTTCTTATGGAAATTTGGTATCCAGATATGGAAACTCTTGAAGCATGCAGCAAAAACCTTCAACAACCTGAAATACAAAAGGAAATTAATGAAGATGAAGAGAAATTATTCGATTTAA
>JAZAJI010000077.1:0-9389 GCA_036230365.1 Pseudomonadota bacterium | reverse complement strand
CCCTTCCATGGTTTGAAAATTGTTCTGATAAAATTTCATGTGACCTATCATTTTTTGCAATAACCATTATACCGCTTGTATCTTTATCCAGCCTATGAACAATTCCTGGCTTTTTTTCGCCACCTATGCCAGATAAACTTGACCCACAGTAATCAATTAAAGCATTTACTAATGTTTTATCATAATTTCCCGGAGCAGGGTGAACAACTAAATTTGCAGGTTTATTTAATACTATAAGATCATCATCTTCATGCAATACCTGCAGGGGTATCTTTTGTCCAATAGGCTTAGGATCAACAGAGTTGGGAATCGTTAATTCATATTTTTCATCTAATTTAACTTTTTTTGAGGGTTCAGATAGATTAGTCTTAGAATCATTTATAATTCTTTTGACATAACCGTTATCAATTAATGATTTTATTCTAGTTCTACTTAGATCTGAATTCTTAAGAGATAAGAATTGATCTAACCTTAGACCAGAGTCCTCAATCTTTACAATATATGATAATGTTTTATTTTGAGATGCCATAATTATGAAACTCTTTAATCAAGAAAGTAAGTATACCAACATATTAATTATGATAGTAATAGTTCTTGGAATAACTTTGATTATAGGTTTTTTTGTTGTTGTAACAACAATTGTTTATAGGGGTATTCAGCTTGCCCTATAAAAAGATGTCCACATTCTAATTCCAAACACCATTGACAAAATCCATAAAATTAACTCTACCCAATTTGGGTTACTATTATAACCAAAAAAACCTTTAAGAAATACTCCCACTGTGCCTTTATCATGAAGAATATGGTAATATTTATTTTTTGATGCATTAAAAGAGTAAAATATTTGATTTTCATTACTTTCTAAAGAAACTTTTGGTTGATGTATATCCCAAACCCTAGTTATATTGTTTTCATCAACCTTCCCGCTCTTAACTAAATAGGATTCAGCCTCATGTGTCCCATATGCTACCATTCCTGCAGCAAAGAAAACTAATAGTAGTGTTGTGGCTTTAAAAAAAGACCTTAAGTTAACTTTCTTCCCTTGAATAACTACAAGATATCCAAGAAAAACAGCTAATATCATTCCTAAAAAGAAACCTAAATAAGAGAAACCACCAGTATTTGTTACACTTGCAATGAGAAATAAAGCTGTTTCAAAACCTTCTCTAAGTATAGAAAAGAAAACTAAAAGGAAGAGGGCAAATCCTGAACCTGCAATAGCATTTTTGACCGAATTTTCAATTTCCTCGCGGTCGCTAACATGTTTTGCCAGCCAAAAAATAACATAGAAAAGTATTCCTGCGGTAATGTACATAAATGCTGCTTCAAATGCTTTTTCATAAGAAGTATTACCAACACTTTCATTAATTGATGTGAGAAGAAGGCCGACAATTACACTTGCTGTTAGCGATGCAATGACTCCGTACCATAAAACTCTTTTTTCAGCCCTAAGATCATTTTTATGTAAGACAGTATAAATAATTCCAACAATAAGAGATGCCTCTAAACATTCTCTAAAAGTAATAATAAATTCGTTCATTTTTCTCTCAATAAATAGTTGCTATTAATAATTAATATCATTAGTTACTTTAGTTAATATTTTTAATCAATTATTAAATTGTAAAACTTTTATGAAAATTTATAAGAAAATAATTTCATTTATATTAATTCTATTTCTAAACAATTCAACTTACTCGTCCGAAATGATAATTGGTGAAGAAAAAATAGAGCCAGGAATAAATATTATTTTTGAAGGCGCAATTAAGGATGATATTGCTCCTTCAGATTTTTTTTAAATGAATCAGAAACTGATGTCCATCTAGAGGCATTAATTAATTGGTCAAACGATGCTCCTAGTGGATCTCCTAAAGGGGGTTTTATTCCATATTTAAATGTAGATGCTCATGTTAAAAATAAGAGAACAAAAATAAAAAAGAAGTTTTCTTTAACGCCTCATATAAATATTTCTGATAATTTTCATTATGCAATAAATATTACACTTCCAGGAAGAATTGATGATGAATACGATATTACATTTACTATATTCCCCCCTAGAGAAGGAAAATTAGGATATCATTATGACTGGAGAAAATCCCATAATTATCCTTTAATTCAGCCATTTTCATATGTTTATAAAGATCTTAACTTTAAAGAAATAGCAATATCCAAAAGAAGGTAATTTTTTAGTTGCAAGTGATTATCAATTGCTATAACAATTGCGAATGATTATTAATAACAATTAAATTTTCTAACTTTTGGAGAGTACATATGAAAAAAATAATCTTTTATGCTTTAACCTTTGCCCTTATTACGGTTAACTTTTCCTTTGCTCAAGACGCAATCGAAGAAATTACTGTCAAAGGTAAAGTTCTTTATTCAGATCAAGTCACAGCACTTAAAACCCCGGTTCCCATTATTGATGTACCACAAAGTTTATCTATCGTTACAGATGATGAAATTCTTAAACAAGGTTTTAGAGAATTAGGTGATATTGTTCGCTATACACCAGGTGTAAATACATCGCAGGGAGAAGGTCATCGTGATTCAATTGTTTTCCGTGGTGTTAGATCAACTGCTGATTTTTACTTAGATGGTGTAAGAGATGATGTTCAATACTATCGATCACTATATAATTTAGAACAAGTAGAAATATTAAGAGGACCTAATGCACTTCTTTTCGGTCGTGGTGGAACAGGAGGTATTATTAACCGTGTTACTAAAAAGGCAGTTATAGGAGAGCAGTTTGGATCTTTTGATGTAGGCGCTGATTCATTTGGTGCTTTTGATCTTGCTGCAGATTATAATATTCAAACTGGAGAAAATTCTGCTCTAAGAATAAATGTTCATAGTGATACTTTAGAAAATCATAGAGATTATTATGATGGCGATCGTCATGGATTTAATCCAACTTTGAAATTACAATTAAGTTCAGTAACTACATTGGATCTTTCATACGAAAAAGCGAGTCATGAAAGATTTATTGATCGTGGTATTCCGACCCTTAATGGAGAACCTGTTAAAGCTTTCGAAGAAATTACATTTGGTGATGAAGAAATAAATGTAACGACTTTAGAAGCAAATATTTTTAAAGGAATATTAAGCCACGAGTTTTCAGACAATAGAAAAGGTAATCTTACAGTTGTATATAGTGACTTTGAAAAAATGTATAGAAACCTATATGCATCAAGCTATAGCGGTGGTGATACAGTTACAATGGATGGGTATTATGATCCAACTGACAGAAAAAACTTAATTATTTCAGGTAATGTAGTAAATGAATTTGATACAGGTTCTGTAAGCCACACATTGTTAGTGGGTGCAGAGATTGTTGATACAGAAAATGAAAACTACCGTTACAATACATTCTTTATTACAACCGAGGATGATAATGAAGTCTTTAATATAACCAGACCTATGAACTTTAGAGTTAATGCAGCAGGTCAGCCTACATATAATGATTTTACTGCAGATCTTAAATCTAAAACAGAGTCTGATATTAAAGTGACATCAGTCTTCATCCAAGATCAAATTGATGTAAGTGATAACTTTAAAATTATGCTAGGCGCTAGGTTTGATTCCTTCGATATTACTGTTGGTGACATAAAAGCTGGAACTTCTGAAACAAGAGAGGATGAAGAAGTTTCTCCACGTGCAGGTCTTATATTCAAGCCTCAAGAAAATATTTCTCTTTATTTGAGTTATAGTGAGAGCTTCCTTCCAAGATCAGGCGAGCAATTTAAAAAATTGTCTTCAAGTTCTGCAAGACTGGATCCAGATGTTTTTGAAAGTACTGAAGTTGGCGTTAAGTGGGATATCACACCTGATTTAAGTTTTACTGCTAGTTATTTTGATAGTGAACAAACACAAGCGGTTCGAGATAGTGAAACAGGAGAAAATTCAGAAATAGTAGGTCTTCAAGTTGATGGTATTGAGCTGGAATTAAAAGGACAAGTAACTGATAAATTAAATCTAGCTATCGGTTATAGTAATCTTGATGGTGAAACCGCTAAAGGTGGTGAACCTAGAGAAATTCCAGAATATACAGCTTCCTTATGGGCGACATACGAAGTCAGTGATCAGTTTGGACTAGGATTAGGCGTAACACACCAAGGTGAGTCAAATATTAAAAATGACAAACCTGGCCTAATACTCCCTGATTACACCAGAGTAGATTTTGCAATGTACTACGATATTTCAGATGATTTAAGCATCCGACTAAATGTTGAGAACTTAACTGACGAGCTTTATTTCCCTCATTCGCATAGTACTCATCAGGCTTCGGTTGGAGAACCATTGAATGCACGTGTTTCAATAAGGAGAAAATTCTAAATCTGTTCTAGCTGGTATTAGGGCATCATTCTAGAACGGTAAAGAGGAGTATTATATGACAAGACATATTAGAGATTTAACCACCTCAGAAAATCTTTTAGTAGTAAGCTCAAGATTTTGGTTTAAAGCTCATATGTTCAAATGTAATACTCCTCTTATTCTCTTACGTGATGTATTTAAGTCAGCAAACCTTTCGAATTCTATAAGAGATTTTCATTCTTTAATGATGGCTATAGCGCATATGACTAAAACAAAAAAAATACCAACATATCAATCACCTATTACTGGAAATGCGGAAGAACTTCTAATTAAGGTTATTAAGCTTGCCCAAAGGGGAGATGAAGAAGAATTAGAAAAGATCTTTTCTGAATGTTTTTTTGAAGGTGATTCAAAACATTTTATAAGTGCTGCAACTAATCTTGCTGAAGATTTTTTTCATAATGATTTAGTAATTATGGATAAAATATCAAATGACATTTTTTATCAGGAGAATAAGAAACAAGTATTTGCGATAAATTAATAGATTTTCTAGCTCTTAAATACCTTCCCCCGTACTAAAGAGTCTAGAGATTAGCGAAGGAACCTCCCTACGCTTATGGGGTCAAAAGTCCAACATTTTGGCCCCTTTTTTATATCTGTTTTTGTATTATTGTGTCTTCCACTCGGTCAAAACCTAGAATATTCCATGCTTTATCAATTGAATTAACAAAACTATCAATATCTTTTTTTGAGTGCTTAGGGGTTATTGTTACCCTTAACCTTTCATCACCTTTTGGAACAGTAGGATAAAATACTGGTTGAATATAAATACCAAATTTATCCAATAGAAGTTTTGATATTTGCTTACATTCTAAAGGACCTTTAACTAAAATTGGAATTATATGGCTGTCATTATCTATAAAAGGCACTTGAATGGATTTTAAGCCTTCTCTTATGAATTTTGAGTTTCTTCTTATTCTTAATCTTAAGGTTTCTGATTCTTTGGTTAACTCAATACTCTTTATAGAAGCAGCAGCAATTGATGGGTTGATTGATGAAGTAAATATAAAGCCTGAAGCAAAACTTCTTATATAATCTATGATATCTGCTTTTGCAGCGACATAACCACCTAATTGTCCAAAGGACTTTGATAGAGTTCCGTTAATAATATCAATATCATCACTTAAACCAAGTTCATCTGCAATTCCTCTTCCTTCGTTTCCATATAAACCAACAGAATGGACTTCATCTAAATATGTCATAGCATTATATTTTTTTGCTAACTGAACTATTTCTTTTAATGGGGACCTTATACCTTCCATAGAGTAGATAGATTCACATATTATTAATTTAGGCGTATCAATATCCGTTGCCTCTAAAAGGCTAGTAAGGTGATCCATGTCATTATGCTCAAATATATGATATTGAGCTTTACTATTTCTAACTCCTTCTATTAAAGAAGCGTGATTTAATCTATCGGAAAATATTTCAATATTTTCAATATTTCTACATAAAGTAGCTATTGTAGCTTGATTTGCAGTATATGCAGATGGAAAAACTAGAGCAGCTTCTTTGTTATGTAGTTCTGCAAGCGTTTTTTCTAATTTTACATGATAAGTAGAAGTCCCAGATATATTTCTGGTTCCCCCTGATCCAGTTCCAAGTTTATTAATAACATTAATACAAGAATCTAAAACTTCTGGGTTTTGACTCATATTAAGGTAATCATTTGAACACCATATTTCTACTTCTCTATCATCTCCATTAACAGTTTCAAGAGCTTTCGGGAACATATTTTGAACTCTATCTATTGAACGGAAGGTTCTATAAAGTCCTTCGTCCTTAAGTGCTTTTAACTCTTCTTTAAAAAAATTGTCGTAATCCAAAATTTACTCCTTAATAGTACGATTAGAACTAGCATTCATTTTTATAAACATAAATCATAAAAATCATATTTTTTTAAATATTTTAGACAATATGTCGCATAGTGGTAACAAATTAGTTAGAATAACTCTAAGCTTAAGATAATTTAGTAGATAAATGATTAAAATAATTTCCAGAAAAAGTGATTTAGCAGTTATTCAAGCTAAAATTGTAGCTAAAGAACTGGAAAATATTAATAAAAAAATAAAAATATCTTTTATTAAAAAAGAAACAGAAGGGGATATTGATCAGTTAACCTCTCTAAGTAATCTTTCTAATATAGGTGTTTTTACAAATGATATAAGAGAAGCTCTTTTAAAAAATGAGGCAGATATTGCTGTTCACTCCTTGAAAGATTTACCGATTGAACAACAAGAAGATACATCAATAATTTCTATATTAGAGCGTGCAGATTCTAGAGATATGTTGTTCCTAAAAAAAACTTCTTTTGATGAGTATAATAATACGGAGCTGAAAATTCTCACATCATCACCAAGAAGGGCATATAATTTTTCAAAATTTCTAAATTTATTACTACCTTTCAAACCCAAAAAAATATCTTTTGAGGATGTAAGGGGGAATGTTCCTACTAGGTTAAATAAGTTAGTAAACGGACATTGTAACGGTCTTATAGTTGCTAAAGCAGCAATCGATAGACTAATTTATTATGGTAAAGATAATACATCAAAAGAAATTCGATCGATAATTGATAATTTTTTATGGTTGGTAGCACCTTTATCTCTAAATCCCTGTGCTCCTGGTCAAGGAGCAATAGCAGTTGAGGTTAACTCAAATAGAAAAGATATTATTGATTTAGTTTCAAAAATTAATCACTCTGAGACAAATTCTGCTGTTAAGAGGGAAAGAGAGATACTTCAAAATTATGGAGGCGGCTGTCATCAGAAAATTGGTGTAAGTATAGAAAGTAAGAATTTTGGAAAAGTTCTTACTTTAAAAGGTCAAACCGAGGAAGGGTTAGAGCTTAAAAAAAGAGAAATTGAAAACAATGAAATTGGTGCATGGAAAAATGTTGAAAGAGAAAATTTTTTTCCATCTAATTTAACGAATTATAAGTTATTCGATAGAAAAATTATTGATAGAAATATCAATAAAACTGATAAACTTAAGAATACAAATATATATATAAGTAGAGAAAACGCATTACAAAAAAATAAGTATATTCATTCTTCTAATGTTCTTTGGGCAAGCGGTGTAAAGACTTGGTCAAAATTAGCTGATAAAGGATATTGGGTAAATGGTACATCTGATAGTTTGGGTGAGGAGGATCCAAAAATATCTTGCCTTACTGCAAATAAAAAATGGGTAAAGTTAACTCACACCAGAACTCCAAAAAATTATTTCAAATTAAATAAAACACCTAGTAGTGCTAAAATAATTTCAACTTATGAATTAAATCCTATTCCTATTAGTGAAGATCTTGATAAAAAAAGCCATTTTTATTGGATGAGTGGATCAGCATTTAGGTTAGCGTTAAAAAATTTTCCAAATATTATTAATGCCCAGCATGCTTGCGGCCCAGGTAATACATTAAAAACTATAAAAAAATATGTAAAAGAAAAAAATATAAATGTATTTCTTTCTTATGATGATGCTCTAAAAGCAATAAAAAATTCTGGTGAAATTGATGAAAATTTATAATGAAAAATTTAAAAATGCCTTGAATCATATTCCGCAAAAGACACCACCTATATGGTTTATGAGGCAAGCAGGAAGATATCATACGCATTATCAAAATTTGAAACAAAATTATTCTTTTGAAGAGTTATGTAAAAATCCTGAATTAGCGGCAGATACTGCTTTGGGGCCTATAAATGACTTTGATTTTGATGTGGCAATTTTATTTAGTGATATTTTATTCCCTTTAGAGGCCCTTGGTATGTCTCTAAAATATGATCCCGGTCCAATTTTTAAAAATTATATTGATAAAAGTAATTATCATGAATTAATTTCTTCTGAAGAAGCGATAAAGAAAATGAAGTTTCAAGAAGAGGCATTGCTATCAACTAGGGATTTGCTTCCAAATAATAAAAGTCTAATAGGATTTGTTGGGGGTCCGTGGACTGTGCTTTCATATGGGCTTGGTTTGAATAAAGGTATTAAATATAAAGATAATTATTCTAATTTGTTTGTTAATAAGGTTCTTTTAGAAAAGATAATACCATTACTTAAATATAATATTTCACTTCAATTAAATTCAGGTGCAGAGTTAGTGATGATATTTGATACTGATGCTAAAAGTATTGCAGATACTGAGAATTATAGAAAATACTCAGAATTATTATATATAGAATTAATTAAAGAATTTCCTAAGAGAATTGGATATTATTCAAAAACTCCATTTGATAATAAATTTTTTGTAGAAAAATTAAATGATAAAAATACTAATTTAGCAGGTTTAGGGGTAGATCACGGATTACCAATAACTAAATGGTTAAAAGAGATTAATTATGGCTTCATTCAAGGGAATTTCAATCAAGAGAGCATGGTTAAAGATCACGATGAATTTCAAAAGGATTTTGCCGTATATGTTGATCAATTGCAAAATACAAATGAAAATGATAGAGCAGGTTGGGTTTGTGGATTAGGGCATGGAATTTTAAAGGAAACTCCTGAAAAAAATGTCCATTATTTTATTGAAAATATTAGAAAGATTTTTAGTTAATCTAGGGGATTTATTTTGGATATTGAAGAAAAGAAAAGATTAGCTAGCACATGGTTTAGAAGTCTAAGGGATGAGTTCTGTAAGGAATTTGAGTCTATTGATGGATCTAATTTTAAAAGAAAAAAATGGGATCACTCTGGTAGCGGTGGTGGTGAAATTAGCATAATGAAAGGAAAAGTATTTGAAAAAGTAGGTGTTAATATTTCTACAGTTAGTGGTGAATTTAAGGAAGACTTCAGAAATAATATTTCTGGTACAGAAGAGTCACCGGAATATTGGGCAAGTGGTTTAAGTATTGTTGCTCACATGCAATCTCCTTTTATCCCTGCATTTCATTTTAATACCCGTTTTATAGTTACTGGGAAACAATGGTTTGGAGGCGGTGCTGATATGACACCAGCATTTGTTTATAAGGATGATGTAGAAGATTTTCATAATGCTTTGAAGCATGCATGCGATAAATATGATAAGAATT
>JAZAJI010000076.1:0-8573 GCA_036230365.1 Pseudomonadota bacterium | reverse complement strand
GCCATCTCAAGATTTAACTTTCCAGGAAAATTTTTTACTATCTCTTTTATATCTTGATCTTTGATATGTCTTCTGTCCTCTCTTAAATGGGCAGTTATTGAATCTGCGCCAGATTGAAGAGCTATTTTGGCAGCATTTATTGGATCAGGATATGCTTCACCTCTAGCATTTCTTAATGTAGCAATGTGATCTATATTAACGCCTAATTTTATCTTATCTGTATTACTCATTGTTAAACTTTTGCTTTCTTTTAGATTTTCTTTTTCGATAATAAATAATTATTTTTTTTGTAAGAAAATACGATAAAAATCCAGAAATAAATCCAAGAATTGTACTTCCAACTATAAAAGCCCAGAAAAAAGGCTTTATTAGATAAAAGAATTCCCATGAATAAAATGATATTTTTTCAAAATCTGAAAAATTAACAGTGCCAATATTAAAGAAGATTCCACCTACTAAAATAGAAAATATCCACATTAAAGGATAAGTAATTGGCGTGCCTATGAATGTACCTAAAACAGACGAAAAGAAATTAGCGCCAAGCAACCAAGAAAAGAATAAAGCCAATAATATATGGAAACCTATAAAAGGATTAAATGCCATAAAAACACCAATTGCAAAACCTAACGATATTGAATGAGGTGTATCAGAAATTTTTGTTAATTTTAAAAAATTAATTTTTTTAAGAGCATTAAACCTCATTAATTATAAACTTCTACTACCTGGTTTTTCTGCTGGAATATTTTTTAATTCGAGTGGAATTTTATTTGCTTCATATGTAGGTATATTAAGATTCAATAAGCTTATAAGTTTTATTCCTAAATCTACATCACCACCAGATCTATTAACAATCGCTGCTTCTCCAATGACATTAGCGCCTAAATCTGAAACTACTTTTATAGCCTCTCTAGATGATAGCCCAGTGGTAACGACATCCTCAATCATTAGACAATTTGAATTGGGCTGAATAGTAAATCCTCTTCTTAACTTAAATACGCCATCCACCCTCTCGAGAAATAAAAAAGGTAAATTTAAGAACATTGCAATTTCATGGCCAATAATTAATCCGCCCATTGCCGGAGCAACAATAAAATCTATTTTTTTATCAAAGTGCTCTTTAATTTTATTTCCTAGTTCATTTGTTAATTTCTTTGCCAGGCTTGGCTTAGAAAGAGCAAGTGCACATTGTAAATATTTTGTCGAATGAAGACCTGAAGATAAAACGAAATGGCCTTCAAGCAAAGCGCCACATTGTCTAAATTCATCTATTATTTCATTTTCATTCATTTAATGAATTATCCTTTCAATTGAACTTATTTCTGGTAGTCCTTTAAGGCTTTTAACAATATCATCTATATGTTTTTTATCATTAACATCTATATCAATTCTTAAATTATAAAAATCAGTATCTTTCTCAGTCAGGTTCAAGTTAGATATATTTCCGCCATAGTCAGCTATTGCAGCACTAATAACACCTAGTGAACCAACCTCATTTATAATGCTTAACACAATTCGCGCAGTAAAAGTTACATCTATTTGTTTTTCCCATTCCAATCTTAATCTTCTCTCAGGATTGTCATCGAAGGTATGAAGGTTTTCATCTTTGGCGTAGTAAATTGTAATTCCTTTACTAGGATCGGTTATTCCAATAATTCTGTCTCCAGGAACCAAAAAGGAATCTTTTTGAAATCCAACAGACATATCTGGCAATAAACCTGAAATAGGGAGCGATACATTCTTTCCATAAAATCTTTTTCTTTTCTTTTTTCTTTTTGTATTAGGGTAAACATAATCATAGACATCTGAACCTGAAGATTTCCCTGATCCAACCAATTGGTAAAGCTCTACTAAAGATCTTACGTTTAATGGGCCAAAAGATCTCTCTAGAATATCTCTTGTAGGCTTCTTCCTGTGAGATGAAAAAACGCTTTTAATAATTTCTTTTCCTAATAACCTTTGATTCTTTAGTTTATTTTCTTTTATTGCCTTTTTTATTGAAGATTTAGATCTTCCTGTAGTCACAAGATCTTCGTAAGAATCAAGTGAAACAGGGGTTTTTGATTTAATAATCTCCACCTCATCTCCATTACTTAATTTTGTTCTTCTTGGTTTTTTTTCACCATTAATAATAACTCCAGAACAAAACAAACCTAAATCGGTATGAAGAGCAAATGCAAAATCTAATGCTGTAGAATTTCTTGGTAAGGCAATTAACCTGCCTTTTGGGGTGAAACAATAAACTTGATCATGCGATAACTCTAACCTTGTATTTTCAAGAAATTCATCTGTAGCTCCATCCCTTTGAAGTATATCTATTAAATCTGCCATCCAGGAAATAGATGTTAAATCATTATCATTTAGTGATTTAGTATCTTTATATGCCCAATGAGCTGCAAGCCCTCTTTCGTTTATTTCGTTCATCTTTTTTGTTCTTATTTGAACTTCTACCCTATGATTATTGGGCCCAACTAATGTTGTATGGATGGATTGATAGCCATTCTTTTTTGGAGTTGATATATAGTCTTTAAATAAACCAGGAACAGCTTGCCAATTTTGATGCAAAACTCCTAAAGCACCATAACACTCTTCAATGTCATCTACATAAACCCTAAACCCAAAAAGATCTGATAATTGCTCTAAAGATTTATTTTTGTTTTCAAGTTTTAACCAGACTGAATAAATAGATTTCTCACGTCCAGACACAAGCGAGTTAACCTTATTATCTTTCAAAACCTTTGATATTTCTCCTGATATTTCTTTAACAATTTTGTTGTTCTTTTTTTTAGAAACTTTAATTCGTTCAAAAAGAATAGCTCTAATTTCAGGCTCTAATTCTGAAAAAGCTAAATCCTCCAACTCTTCCCTTATTTCGTGCATTCCTATTCTTGCAGCAAGAGGGGCATAAATCTCAAGAGTTTCAGATGCAATTCGTTTTCTTCTATCTTTATTTTTTAGGTATTTAAGAGTACGCATATTATGCAATCTATCTGCAATTTTAATTAACAATACCCGTATATCTGAAGAGCTTGCCAGTATAAGTTTCCTAAAATCTTCAGCTGCTTTCGATTGGTCAGGTTTACTTTCTAATTTATTTAATTTCGTTACACCATCAACAAGCTTGGAAACTTCTTTTCCAAAATTTTCTTTAATATCCTTAATTGTTGCTTTTGTATCTTCAATTGTATCATGCAAAAGAGCGCATATAACCGATGATGTATCAAGATTTAATTCGGCAAGTATGTTAGCTACTTCTATAGGGTGAGAGAAATAGGGATCCCCAGATTCACGTAATTGATCGCCATGCATTAGCATTCCAAATTTGTATGCTTTTTTAACGGCACTAGAATCAACTTTAGGATTGTATGTTATTATGCGATCAACTAATTCGTTTTCACGCATTTAATTTTCCTAACTTAAAATGAACGCCTTGTATTTTTTTTATCATTAAGATTATCTTCAATAGCTTTTAACAACTCTTCTTCAGTCATTTGCTTTTGATCAACTTCTTCTGCATCAGATTCAGATTCAGCATCTCCAGCATTAGCATTTAATGAATTATCATCTTTAGGGCTCAAAGGAATGTAATCTTCATCTGGCTCATCTACATCAATTTGCGTTTGAAGGCTTTCGATTAAATCTTCTTCTAATTCAGAAGACTTCAATTTATCTTCAGCTATTTCTCTTAGAGCAACAACAGGATTTTTATCATTCTCTCTTTCTACATGCAATTCTGCCCCTTCGGCCATTTCTCTTGACCTAAAAGCTGAATAAAGAACTAGATCAAATCTACTCTCAACCTTATCTACGCAATCTTCTACAGTAACTCTTGCCATAATTTAATTCCTAAAAAACCTTATTAATCATTAAAGCTCTAATAATTCAAGTTCTTTATAATTTATTTATTATAATTATTTGTTATAAAATATTATAAATTAATTATGCAAAATTTAATAGAACCTAATAAAAATTGTTCAATTTGTCCTAGATTAGTTAATTTTCGTAAGGATAATAAAGAAAAAAATCCTAGCTGGTTTAATTCGCCTGTTCCTAGTTTTGGAGAAATTTCATCTGAAATTATCATAGTAGGTTTAGCGCCAGGTTTAAAAGGAGCAAACAAAACTGGTCGTCCATTTACTGGAGATTTTGCTGGAGACTTACTTTATCAAACATTAGAGAAATTTGAATTATCAAATGGAGAATATACAGGAACCAATGATGATAATTTGGAACTTAAAAACTGTACAATAACTAACTCTGTTAGATGTGTTCCTCCAAAAAATAAACCATCTACTGAAGAAATAAATAATTGCAAAAAATTCTTACTAAATACAATTAATAGTCATAAAAATTTAAAGATCATTATAGCTTTAGGTCATATAGCACATAGAAGCGTAGTATCAGTTTATAAGCAAAAACAAAGCAATTACCAATTCTCTCATGGTAAAGTTCATACCTTAAAAAATTTCCTTCTAATAGATAGCTACCACTGCTCTCGTTATAACACCAATACAGGAAGATTGACTGAAGATATGTTTGAAAAAGTTTTCGAAAAAGCAAAATCACTCTTAAAATAACTATTTATTTTTTAAAAGTCGGGATTTTTTCCTTTCCCAATCTCTTGTTTTCTTAACTTCTCTTTTATCATGTATTTTTTTACCCTTTCCTACTCCTATTTCAATTTTTGCTAGACCTTTTTTATTAAAATACATTTTTGTAGGAACAATTGTCATACCTTTTCTTTTAGTTGCCGCAAAAAGCTTGTTAATTTCTTTCTTACTTAATAATAACTTTCTTTTTCTCTTAGGATTATAATTTTCAACAATTGAATTTTGATATTTGGGTATATTTGAATTAATTAAAAATATTTCACCAAATTCAGGGCTTACATAAGATTCTTTAATGTTAATTTTATTTTGTCTTACACTTTTAATTTCTGATCCAGTTAAAACTATACCAGCGTCAAAAAAATCTTCTATTTCATACAAAAAACTTGCTTTCTTGTTGTCGGCAATCGTCCTATTTCCTTCTTGAGACTTTTTTCTGCCGCCAGATTTGGAAGACATTATAATATACCAAGATCTTTTATAACGTTATCAATAATTTCTTTTGTATCATTTCTAATTTTCACTAACGGCAATCGTATTTCATAATTAATCAAATTCATTTTACTTAAAATATATTTAACCGGTGAAGGACTCGTTTCAATAAATATTGCCTTATGTAATGGCATTAAAGAATCATTTATCTTTTTTGCCTCTTCAAAATTTTTTGAAGAAAATATTTTATGCATTTCTGAGCAAATTTTAGGAACAATATTTGCTGTTACTGAAATACACCCATGACCACCATTTTTCATATAATCAAAAATTGTTTCATCTTCACCTGATAATTGAATAAATTCCTTATTACATAAATTATTATGTTCAGAAATTCTTGAAATTTCACTCGTCGCATCCTTAACTCCAATTATAGATTCTAAACTAGAAAGCTTACCCATTAAGTCTGGCTGGATATCAATAACGGATCTAGAAGGAATATTATATACAATTATTGGTAATTTTTTAGATGCAGCATCTAAAGCCTCATAATGAGCATAAATACCCTCTGGTGTTGGTTTATTATAGTATGGCGTTACGATAAGAGCCGCATCCGCTCCAGCAGCCTCAGCATGCTCTAATAAATTTATTGCTTCTGAGGTAGAATTGGATCCTGTCCCCGCAATTATTGGAATTCTTTTGTTGCATTGATCAATAACTATTTCTACAACTTTTTTATGCTCTGAATGATCTAATGTTGGGCTTTCACCAGTTGTTCCTACAGGTACTATACCATCAGTTCCTTCCGAAACATGCCAATCAACAAGATTTCTGAGAGAATCTTCGTCTATTTTGCCTTCTTTAAAAGGAGTTACTAAAGCTACAATTGACCCTTTAAACATAATACCTACCTGAAATTATTATTTATTACTTCTATATAATAAATATTACCTATATGCACCAATGATAACATCATATTTATTTTTTATAGAATAGATATAATTCTTCATTGCTTCATCTTTTAAACTATTATTGTAATTATTAATCACAGATTTTTTAACTTTTTCATAAGGTAAAATTTCTTCAGGCTGAAAATGCAAAATATAAATTAAGTGATCTCCATAAATAGATTCAAAAGGTCCGTACCATTTATTTCTTTTTATCCCGATAAAATTATTTGAAAAATCTTTGCCAAAATCCGCATCTATTTCCATAGAATTTTTTTCTACAAAACTATCACCATGAATAAATGGGTCACCATAGGAGTTTAGGAAAATTCCTGAAATAGATCGAATTGGAGGATTTTTTTCTAATTCTAATAATATCAGATTAATTTTTTTATCATTGTCTTCTGAGTTCGAAAAAAAAATATGCTGAAAGGAATATCTCTTGCCCCGTTTATAAAGGTCTAGATTCTCTTCATAAAAATTTATCAAATCTTTTTCATTTAAATTTTCAATAAATTCTCCTTCTTTAAAAAATTCAAGTTTTTGAATTAATCTTCTTTTAATTATTTTATCATTTTTGTCTAAGCCTAGTTTTAAAGATTCCTTATATAAAATTTCTTCTTCAACTAGACTATCTATTATCATATTGATTTCATCTGTATTTGGAGCTCTTCCTGTTTGATTTTCCCAAACAGTTAAAAGATTGTTTATTTCTGAGTCAGATATATAAATTGTTTCCTTTTGAGATAGATTTAAACCAAAAAAGAGAACTAAACAGCCTAGAAAAACACCCGAAAATATTAAAAATCTTTTTATCACTCTACTTAGATGGAATATACCAAATAGGAGAAGACCAGGCTCTTTCTTGGATAGTTGGTTTTAATCCTGGCCTTGGACTCGATCCAGCCCGAATAGCATCCCATGTTGACCATCTACAAGTAGGATTTTCTAAGACCCTTACATAATAAAAAGCCTTTACCTCAGGATCGAAGTCTGGATCAGACCATATAACTTTTAACTCTTCACTGCCTACATTATCTGTAATAGAACAATCACTTATATTAACTTTAGCACCATTATCTGGACATCTATTTGTTACCGGATCAACCTCTAAACCATCAGAACAAATAATATCATAAACTTGCTCGGAAGGTTCTGATGACCATTTATTAACCCAGCCTTTGATAATTTGTACCCTTTGAAGATTTGCCCCATTACTAGCTTTTTTTGCCCAGATGATAAAATTAGGTATATCATCATTTGAATTAATAAGATTACCCCCCATTGGCACTCCCTTATTATATAATTCACTAACAATTGTAGAAGAGTTTATGTCTATTTCACTTAAGCTAAAACCACCAAAAAATCTTAGAAGAATTCTGTTTCCAGTTGTTGCATAAGTTTCTTTTCTTTTAAGGGCAGAAAAAATTGACTCTCTTGTATTTTCTTCAGCCCACACAGCAGCTATACCAGAAGCGCTCCATTGACTAAATCCTGTTTCAAGATATTTCTCTCCTTGTTCTTCCGCATACCTAAAGACTCTTTGATCTTCCGGTACATTTATAAAAATATCCAATTGCTCCTTTGAAAGACCTACTGAACCCCGTCCTTGTGGAATTCCATCTAAAATTCCTACCTTTGAAAAATAATTACTGTCATCAAATGAAGAAGCTGCTGTATGGGTATCACTCGAACCAATTAAACCAAAAGTATAGGGATTTCCTCTATCTAATTGTTCAAGGGCTAGACCTTTTAAAAGTGCGTCTCTTACATAACTTCCATCTGGTCTACTGTATGTTGGAGGTACACTACCTACTCTTGAATTCATTATTTCAAAATCTGCCCATTCATCATTTGGCGATAAAATAGGGTGTGTATCCGAAGTACCTTTAACTTGGGTAACTTCAACAATTGGTTCATTTCTCATTCTCAGAGCTGAATACTCTTCATCAATGGCTTCTCCGTTTGATTTATGCATTTCAAACATACGACCATTAGAACCATTACTGTTATGAGGTATTGCAAGTGAATCTATTCCCTTTTCTCTCCATTTATCCATAGTATTCCATAAATCCTCAGGGTTAAGAGAATCTATTCTTGAATATGGTCTAATGGGGGCCTTCGAAGACCTAAAAATCACATTTCTATGAAGGTTTTCATTATCTATGTCAGTTGAGGCGGTATACTCATATGCTATAAAAGTAGTAAATTTACCTGGATCATTGTGTTCTTCCGCTGCTCTTGCGACATCAGACCAAGCTGATTTATGTGTCTCATAATCAAATGCATCTACAGCTAAAGTGTTATTATTGGTTAAATAGGCTTTTAATAAGGAAAACCAACCCCCTAATTGTGCCCCAGCTCCGCTTCTTACTTGATCTCTAAAAAAAGTTATTCTTTCCAGACCACTTTCAACTGTTTGGTTTTCCTTTCTGTTTAAATTGTGAAAGGGTTTAGCAGCCGGATGTTTTCCTGCTCTTGAATTGGGATCAGCCCAACCATCCATCATTCCCATATAAAAACCATGATCAGTGACAGCATAAAAATCTAAGGGCTCTCTTAATGTCATATCAAAACCTAAAGGATGCTG
>JAZAJI010000075.1:0-2996 GCA_036230365.1 Pseudomonadota bacterium | reverse complement strand
AATATTAGGCTTTTTACTCAAACAGGGATGTTCACAAGAAAGATTCTTGAATTTATGGGGTTAGAAAAATTAAATAATGATATTTTTCAAGCTTCAAGAGAGGGTGATAGTAATCGTGAGGAAGAATTAAAAGAGATTAGAGAAAAGATTCGTCTTGAGATAAGGGATTATGTTGAACATCAATTAAAGTTGCGTACCTCAGAATCTGGTAGACAATTAAGAGAAGAAGCTCTTTCGCAAGTTCGTTTGAGTCAAATTGATAAATCTGATTTTGTCCTCATGTCAAATATTGTTCGAAAGATGGCCAAACGCTTGATCGCTTTACATTCAAGAAGGAAGAGAAAAGCCAATCGAGGAATGCTTGATGTTAGATCTACAATAAGAGTTAATCAAGAATATGATGGTTTACTTTTTAAGACTTTATGGAAAAGAAAAAAAGTTGATAGACCAAAAGTTATAACTTTATGTGATGTATCTGGTTCTGTAGCTAATTATGCAAGATTTTTTTTAATGTTTCTTTATAGCTTAACGGAAGTACTTCCTAATATTAGATCTTTTGCCTTTTCAAATAATGCTGGGGAAGTTACTGATTTGTTCGATACTAAGGATATTGAAACAGCTTCTGCAGAGACCTTACTTTTGCATGGAGGGGGCTCAACGGATTATGGGAACTCAATAAGTGATCTTGAAGGTTTTATCGAAAATGATATCGATAGAAAAACAACTCTAATCATTCTTGGCGATGGAAGATCGAATTATAGTGACCCAAGGACAGATATAATGAAAGCATTACATGAAAAATCAAAAAGGATAATTTTTTTAAACCCAGAGCCAAAAAGTCTATGGGGAACTGGTGATTCTGAGATGAATAGATATGTTCCTTATTGCCATAAGGCAAAATCCTGTAGTTCTCTCGTGGATTTAGAAAAGGTTGTTGATGATTTATTAAGATACTCGTTTTAACGAGGAAGGCTTCTTAATCCTGATAGATGTAGGTCTACAGCACTAGCACATTGACGACCTTCTCTAATTGCCCAAACAACTAAAGATTGTCCTCTTCGCATATCTCCAGCAGAAAATACATTCTCTATATTTGTTTTATAGTCCTCCGTATTTGCTTTAACATTACCTCTATCATCAATTTCTATTCCTAAATCGGTAATCATTCCTTCATGTGTAGGGTGCACAAAACCCATAGCTAAAAGGACTAGATCAGCTTTAAGTTGAAATTGACTGTTAGAAATTGGCTTCATTTTTTTATTAACTCTTACACAGTCAATAGTTTTAATTATGCCATTTTCACCAGAAATAGACTCGGTCATTACGGAAAAATCTCTGACCGCACCTTCCTGTTGACTTGATGATGTTCTTAATTTTAGTGGCCAGTTTGGCCAAGTCATTTCTTTATTTTCATTTTCTGGTGGAATAGGCATAATTTCTAATTGAGTTACAGATTTTGCACCTTGTCTTATAGAGGTTCCAATACAATCTGAGCCAGTATCACCACCGCCTATTACGATTACATCTTTATCCTTAGCCAAGATTTCTTTAGAGGTATTTAGATCTTCATTCGAAACTCTTCTGTTTTGCTGTGGTAAAAATTCCATAGCAAAATGAACACCGTCGAGTTCACGACCAGGCACTGGAAGGTCTCTCGGGTGTTCGGAGCCTCCTGTAAGAACGACAGCATTAAAATTATTTTTTAATTCTTCAATGCTTATATCAAACCCTACATTCACCCCAGTTTCAAACTTGACACCTTCTTTAGTCATTTGATCAATTCTTAGATCAATAAGATTCTTCTCCATCTTAAAATCAGGAATCCCGTACCGTAATAGTCCGCCAGCTTTTTGATTTTTTTCATAAAGAGTTACATCATAACCCGCTCTTATTAATTGTTGAGCACAAGCCAATCCTGCAGGTCCTGAACCAACAATAGCGATACTCATTCCCTTTTTATTTTTTGCGAGGACAGGAACAATCCACCCGTTTTCATATCCTTTATCAATAATTGAGCATTCAATAGTTTTTATTGAAACAGGTTCCTCATAAATATTAAGGGTACAAGAAGCTTCACAAGGAGCTGGGCATATTCGACCTGTAAATTCAGGAAAATTATTTGTTGAATGAAGATTGTCTAAAGCTTCTTTCCACATTCCCGTGTAAACTAAATCATTCCAATCAGGTATTTGATTATTTACAGGGCAACCTGAATGACAATAAGGTACACCACAATCCATGCATCTTGATGCCTGACTTTTTGTATCTTCTTCGGTTAGAGGAACAACGAACTCATTATAATTTTTTGTACGAGACTCAACATCAAGATATTCTCGTTCCTTTTTTCTAATTTCCATAAAACCTGTAGCTTTTCCCATTTTCTGTACCTTTATTTCTTAAACCCTTTTTTCATCTTCTTTTGAACTTAAGTTTTCAAGTAAGATTTTCTTAAATTCTATAGGCATAATTTTTTTAAATTTCGGAAGATAATTATCAAAGTTATTTAATATTTCTGAAGCTTTTTTGCTATTTGTATAATGATTATGATTTTTTAGTAATTTCTTTAATCTCTCTTTATCGCTAAAAAGTAAATTTTCAGATAACTTGGAATCTTCATCTTTAGATCCAATATTTTCTATTTCTATCATTTGAGGGTTATACAGATCTTTTAATTCATTATTTTCGTCTAAAATATAAGCTATGCCACCAGACATTCCTGCACCAAAATTTCTTCCAATACTACCAAGTACAACAACAACTCCACCCGTCATGTATTCACAACAATGATCTCCAGCACCCTCAACAACGGCGGTTGCCCCAGAGTTTCTAACAGCAAATCGTTCTCCTGCAATACCTCTAAAGTAGCATTCTCCTTCTATAGCTCCGTAAAGGACAGTGTTTCCTACAATCATACTTTCTTCTGGTGTAATAGATGAATGATCAAAAGGTCTAATAGCAATTCGTCCTCCTGACAATCCTTTCCCAACATAATCATT
>JAZAJI010000074.1:0-4428 GCA_036230365.1 Pseudomonadota bacterium | reverse complement strand
CAAACTCTTTTCTCAGTTGATGAGTAATATTAAACTTTCTTACTTTTATACTCTTCTAACCAATTTATATTATAATCACCGTTCAAAAATTCTTCTTGATCTATTATTTCTTGAAAAAATGGAATAGTTGTTTTTATTCCATCAATAACAAACTCACTTAACGCTCTTTTTAGTCTTTTTATACATGCTTCTCGATTTTTATCATGAATTATTAGTTTGGCAATCAAGCTGTCATAATATGGAGATATTTCTAATCCAGAATAACAATTTGAGTCGATTCTGACGCCAGGCCCACTAGGTGCATAGAAGTTAGTTATTTTACCTGGACAAGGAATAAATGTATTAGGATCTTCTGCATTAATTCTGCATTCAATAGAATGACCGAAACTTCTTAAATTTTCTTGATTTGTTGAGAGTTTATATTTTGCAGCGACAAGTATTTGCTCTTTAACCAGATCAAAATTAAATATTTCTTCTGAAACGGGGTGCTCAACTTGTAACCGGGTGTTCATTTCCATAAAATAAAAATTACCATCTTCATAAAGATATTCTACTGTTCCAGCATTCGAGTAACCCATTGATTTAAGTGAATTAATAGTTAAATTATATATTTCTTCTCTTGTTTCATTATTGACCGTAGAGGCTGGAGTTTCTTCGATTAATTTCTGATTTCTTCTTTGAATAGAACAATCTCTTTCTCCTAAATGGATAATGTTATTATATTCATCTCCCATTACCTGTATTTCAATGTGTTTTGGGTTTTCTAAATACTTTTCTATATAAACCCTTTTATCATTAAAAGATTTCTCAGCTTCTGATGATGCCTTTTTTAGAGAAATATCTAATTCATCTTTATTAAAAACCTTGATCATTCCTCGGCCTCCGCCTCCTGATGAAGCTTTTATAATAATTGGGTAACCGATTTCTTCGGCAATTTTCAAACCTTCTTTAGTATTTTTTATTTCGCCTGAGGAACCAGGGATAATTGGCAATCCAAGGTTTTTAGCGGACTCTTTTGCTAGGATTTTATCTCCCATCATTTTTATATGTTCTGATCTTGGTCCTATAAATTTAATATCATGTGCTTCAAGCTTTTCTGCGAATCCATAATTTTCTGATAGAAATCCATATCCTGGATGAACTGCTTCTGCTCCTGATATTTCACATGCAGAAATTATTGCCGGAATATTCAGATAAGAATTCAGTGAAGAAGGGGGACCAATGCAAACACTTTCATCAGCTAACTTTACATGCATTGAATCTTTGTCGGCTGAAGAATAAACGGCCACTGTTTGTATACCTAATTCTTTGCAAGCTCTCAGAATTCTA
Organism: Pseudomonadota bacterium; assembly: GCA_036230365.1. Classification (GTDB taxonomy): domain Bacteria; phylum Pseudomonadota; class Alphaproteobacteria; order MED-G09; family MED-G09; genus AG-430-B22. The sequence continues at coordinate 3,099 of JAZAJI010000074.1, read as the reverse complement.
ACGGCTATTTCACCTCTGTTAGCAATGAGTACTTTACTGAACATTTATTCTAAAATTAGTAGAGGTTCATCAAATTGAACGGGTTGTTCATTTTTAACTAAAATTTCTTTAATATTACAATCTTTTTCAGCAATAATATCATTCATGGTTTTCATAGCTTCTATAATTAATAATATTTGACCCTTTTTAACTTTATCACCTTTTTTTATAAAACTTTCTGCTCCTGGTTCGGGCTGTAAATAAACTGTTCCTACCATTGGCGATTTTAAAACATTATTATTCTCAATTACACTTTCATTAGTTTTATCTATGAATTTTTTCTTAATTTCAGATTTATCTTCAAAATATTTAGGTTCAATCGAATGTTTTGATACTTTAATCTTGCCTATTTTTTCATTTTCAATTTGGATTTGTGAAATATTATGCTCATCAAGCAATTCAGATAATTCTTTAATTGCCTTTCTTTCATCTAATGTAATTATCTTATCATCTTTAGACAATACTTCTCTCCATTATCCTATTCTTTTTAATAAGTGTTCTAAAGCAAATTTATACCCATCTATACCTAGTCCACTTATTACACTATCTGCGGCTTTAGATATATATGAGTTATGCCTAAATTCCTCTCTTTTGTATATATTTGAAAGATGAACTTCAATTTTAGGAATTTTACAAGCAAGTAAAGAATCTAACAGAGCAATTGAAGTATGAGTATAACCCGCAGGATTTATTATAATGCCACTACCTTTTTTTGAAGCTTCATGTACAAAGTCAATTAACTCTCCTTCATGGTTTGTTTGTCTTATTATTAGTTCTATGTTCTTTTCATTAGCTAAACTAGTAAGTTCATTTTCAATATCATTTAAAGATATATCGCCATAAATATCTGGCTCTCTTTCACCTAGAAGGTTTAGGTTAGGACCATTTAATATGTATATAATTTTCTTTTCCATCATATTATTCGAATCATAAGTTATCTAACCCTTTGATATATAAAGCGTCAACTTTTGAAAGAAAGATATAACTAATTGTAGGCAGAAATTATAAGTTCTTTCATTAAGGACTTGCTTATTGCTCCAGGAATTATCTCATTACCAACTAAAAATGTTGGTGTTCCGTTAATATCAAGTTTATCCGCAAGAGCATAATTTTTTTCAATGTATTTAATATCTATTTCGTTAATATCATTCATTAATTTTTTAACATTTAAACCAATCTCTTCAGCATAAACTTCAATTGTATCGAGGTTAATTCTTCCTTTGTGGCCAATTAGTTTTTGATGCATTTCAAAATATTTATTTTGTATATTTGCTGACATTGCCGCTTTAGACGCTAAAATTGAGCTTTCGCCTAAAACAGGCAACTCAATTAATATTATCTTTAAATCAGTGTCTTCAGAAACTAAATCCATTAGATCAGAAAAAATATTCTTACAATAACCACAGTTATAATCAAAAAATTCAAAGATAATTTTTTTGCCATTTGGATTTCCAAGATAAAATTTATTTTTTTCTAAATCATCTTTGTTTTCGTATATTAATTCTTTAAGTCTTTCTTTTTCAATATAATCATTAATAGAAATTGCTTTATCAATAAATTGATTAAGTTTATCAGGATTATTTTCTAGATAGTTATATATATCTTGCTCTGAATACTTTGAAAATAATAGTTGATTAGAAAAGTATCCAAGAAAGAAAAATAAAAAAAGAGGAATAAAAATTTTTAAAAAGAGTGTTTTTATACTGGACATCTTTGCTTCCATTTCTTTTTATTTTTAGAATCTAAAATTATATCTTCTGCTCTCATTAATAATGCTCCAGAATTTTTAAGATTCTTTTTTGCTCTTTTAGCATGGAAAGAAGCCAGTTCTACATTTCCTAATATAAAAAATCTTTCAGCGGAGAATAAATCAGCTTTACCAAAATTACCCAATCTAGCTTCAGCAATAGCTAATTGAAACCAGGCATAGGAATTCTTGTTATCAATCTTTATTGCTTTATTTAATAAATTATGAGCTTTCTCGACATATAATTCATCTTCTAATGCCAAATAGGCAGAACCAAGTGCAGTAAGTATCAATGGGTTTTCATTTGAATAGATTAACGATTTTTCATAAGGTTCAATTGATGAATTAATCTTTCCTGATTCATAAAATATTTGACCTTTTAACTCGTAAAACCATGGGTTTTTAGGATATTTTTTAATTAAAAGATCAATATTTTGTATTGCTTCATCTGTTAAAGCTTTCTTGTATAAGGCTATTGATTTGGCGTATATACCAAAATCAGAAGTATCTTCTTTATACTTTATTAATACATCATCAGGTCTTTTTAGAAAGCCATCTAGCTTTGCTCTTATCATTTTATATCTATACAAAAGATCCTTATTATCAATGTTACCATAAAATTTTGAGTTTATTGCTTGGTTTTCTAAGGCTCTTATTCTTTGTCTTGAAATAGGATGGCTTCTAACTCTTGAACTTTGACTCTTTCTGCTCAATGCCTCCTGATCAGCAAATTTATACAATACCTCTATCATCCCCTTAGAAGATAATCCTAATCTTTCTAAATATTGAAATGCAGCTTGATCTGCGGCAGCTTCCTGACCTCGAGAGTATTTTGCTACCATTCCTTGAGCTATTTGTTGACTTCCCAATAATATACCTTGAACAGCATCACTATCACCGCCAGCAACTGCCGCTCCTACACCTAACAATAAACCTATAAGCATAGGTGCTTGGGCTTTTTTTAGGGCTATATCGGAGCGAGCAAGATGAGCTCCTGCAATATGACCAGTTTCATGAGCTAGAACCCCTCTTAACATTGAAGGCTCTTCAAGCTCCATTATTAATCCTGTATTTACAAATATCTTTTGTCCACAAGTAACAAAGGCATTGATAGAATTTTCGTTAAATAAATAAATATCTACTGAAGAAGTGTTTAAGTTCGCGACATTGACAATAGGTAAAGTCATTTCTTCTAAAAATTCTTCAGTTTCTGCATCCCTAGCGATTCCACCAGCATAAACATTGAAAGAATTAAAAAGACAAGAAAAGGATAATATTGCTAATAACAAAAATCTTATTTTATTTTTTTTTAG
>JAZAJI010000073.1:0-10533 GCA_036230365.1 Pseudomonadota bacterium | reverse complement strand
AAAAATTGAAAAAATGAAAAAAATTAAAGTGAAAATTGCTATTAAATACTCACTTATTTCAATATTTATAATTTCTGCTATTTTTATTAATTGGCTATTTAGGAAGTAACCAATAATACCGCCATTTTTAGCAATTAATTCTACAGATAAGGATAGGCAAAAGATGCTTATGAGAAATAAGAATATGCTTTTCCAAGCTTTTGGCGCTCTTTTTGTGATGGCAAAAAACCCTAATAAAATAAAAGCTAATGGAACAAGAAGAGATGCGATTCCGGCTGTTTGAATTAAAAGGTCTGAGATATACGACCCAGGTAGACTTATTAAATTTGTTGAAACTTCGTCTGATGAAGTATTTATGCTTTGATCAAATTTATTATAGGTTAGTAAGGACAGCCCCAATAAAAAACCTATAATTATTAATCCTATGTTTGTAAAAAAATTAAGAATATTAACTATGAATCTTAATAATAATGAAGAAAGATAACGGAAAGCTATTTTTGGATAAAATGTTATTTTTGTTATAAAGCTCATTTTTTATAAAGCCCCATTGGGTTAATATATTTGTAACAACGAATCACTTTTTTATATTTGCGCCTAATTAGATAGCATCGCAAGGTTTTTTTATATCTATGTTTGACAATTAGATTTTTGAAGTAAAATAATTATTAATAATGATAGAAAAAGATCAAATCGATTTTGTAATTTTAGGCGATGGAATAACTGCAGATATTTTTACTAAAGTTATTTCGTTAGCAGGAAAATCTTTTTATCGAATATCTGAGCAAAAATCTTCCATTGATGAACAGAATGCAAGATCACTTGCCTTATCCCCTTCAACAATGAAAATGCTAAAATTTTTAGATATTAATCTTGATTATGAACGATTAGATAAGATGGAGGTTTATGAAGGTAAAATTGGAGGAGCGGAAGAAAAAGGAAAGGTTATTTTTGATAAAAAGAATAATAGCAATGAAAGCCTTGCCTACATTGTAAAATATAATGACATTAAAAAAACTATCAGATTAAGGGCCTCAGAAAAGGAATTAACAATTTTTGATAAGTCTATTTCATCATTAGATTTAACTAATAATTATGTATGTATAAAGATGGATGATGGACAAGAATTAATTGCTAAAAATATAGTTTTCACGGAAAAACTAAGCCAAGTGTTATTGAATATATTGAAATCGGAATATAAGGAAAAAGACTATAAGCAAAAATCTATCGTTGCAACTTTAGATCATGAGCTGCCCCACAAAAATATAGCATATCAGTTCTTTCTTAACGGAGGCCCTTTAGCTCTTTTACCTTTAAGGGCATCTAATGGTAATAATAGAAGTTCACTTATATGGTCGACAGATAACTATATTGTGGATGATATTTTGAATACCGGTGATTTAAGAGATACGCTAAATAATATGCTTTCAAGTATAACTGGCCAAATTAATATTTCTGAAGGGCCTTTATCAGTTTCACTAGTGAAAAGACTTTTAAAAGGAAGAGTAAATGACAAATATATTCTTATAGGTGAATCTATGCGTCAAATGCACCCTATGGCTGGCCAGGGTTGGAATCAGGCCATTAGAGATATTTCATATTTTGCGGACGCTATAGCAGAATCAGAAAGTCTAGGCCTTGGATTAGAATCCACACCATCCTTTATGGCCTTTAAAAGATTAAGGAAGCTTGAAGGTGATGGCATGGTTAATTTTATAGATTTAGTTAATTCAAGTTTTTCTTCTGATAGTTCAATTTCTAAGGGCTTTAGAAGAAATATTATGAAGCTTATTAATTCTTTTTCGCCTATAAATTCTTTATTCATTAAAGAAGCTGAAGGTGGATTAGTCAGAAAGCCTAATTTATTAAATGGTGAGGCTCCAGGATCAAAAATTATTTAATTGATTTTTCTAGCCTCGTCAGGAAGCATTATAGGTATCCCATCTTTTATAGGATAGGCCAATCCAGCCGCTTTGCTAATTAATTCATTATTTTTCTTATCTAGAACCAACTTATCTTTTGTCAAAGGACAAACCAGAATATCTAATAATTTTTCATCAATTTCTTGTGTCATTGTTACTGTATAGATTCAATTCCTTTATTTGTCGATAACGCCATTTCTGTCATAGCTATTAAAAGATCGTTTCTTTTTTCTATGCTGTCGGCTTCAAGTAAGGCCTGCTTCTCTTCTGCCGAATAAGGGCTTAATGTACATAGAGAATTTACTAAGGTTTCAGTTGTTGAACTCTTAATTGCTTCCCAATCCATTTGAAGATTATTTTTTTCTAGGTATTTTTTTAATATATCAAGCAATCTTTCCCTGTCTGCCTTGTCCTCTTCAAATCCTGACACAAGATCATTACTAAATTTATCATAAGAAATTTTTGCCTGCCTATATGGCGTTAATGTTTCAAGCTCTTCAATAATTTCAAATCTGCATAATCCGCTTAAGGTAATTAAAAGTCGAGAATCTGAAAGTTCTGTGTAAGAAGTAATTCTTCCAGAGCAACCGACCTTATAAAGCTTGTTATCGTTTGATTCTTGATATTGGATCATACCTATTAAGCGGTCAGAGGAAATTGAATTATCAACCATCTCAAGGTATCTTGGTTCGAAAATATTTAATGGCAATTGTGATCTTGGCAATAAGAGTGCTCCGTTTAGAGGGAAAAGTGAAATTTTATTCGGTATATCACTTATTTTTTTATATTTATTAAAGCTACTCATTTTAACTAAATAAAATTGATGATAATTTTTTTCTTCCATCAACTACTAAATCATGATTTGGGCCTAGAGCATTAAAAATTTCAAGTAAGCTTTTTCTAGCTGCTTCGTCATTCCATAATCTGTCTTTTTCTATTATATACAGCAAATTTTTTATAGCTTCTTCATGATTATTTTTTGCCATTGAATTAATTGCAATATCGAAACGAGCTTGATGATTATTTGGTTCTTTATCAACTATATCTATAAGGTTATTAAGTTCGTTTTCATCTATGCCTTTTTCTTGTGCTTTATTTAAAATATCAATTTGAGATTTTGCCGATAAATATTCTTGGTTTTTTTCTTTATCTTCACCTTCTATATTAGATATTATTTCGGTAGCAATATCTGTTTCTCCAATACCTAAATAACAATTAGCAATCATTGATAATGCAGAAATATTATCAGGTTCTGATTGAGCAACTTTGCCAAATATTTCTAATGCCTCATTATAGCTTTTGTTTTTATAAAGCTCTCTACCTTCTTCCATCGAAATATCATTTTCTGATGGTCCGTTCAAACTCGCTAATTTTTGAACAAAAGCTTTAATTGATGATTCAGGTTGTACGCCTACAAAACCATCAACTGGTTGCCCATTATGAAACCCTAAGATTGCAGGAATCGATTGGATTTGCAGCTGTTGGGCAATTTCAGGATTATCATCAATATTGAGTTTTGTTAAAATTACTCTTCCTTCTTCACTTAAGACAAGATTTTCCAAAATTGGAGCAATTTGTTTACAAGGCTCACACCAAGGCGCCCAGAAATCAACAATAACAGGTATGGATTTAGATTTTTCGATAACTTCCTGGATAAAAGTTTCAGAAGTTAAATCAATAACCTGATTATTGCTTACATTTAAATCCGTATTAAATGATTCTGAATTACTTGGCTGGTCTGTTTCCATTATATTAAAGCGCGTCTTCTTGAGTTTCGCCTGTTCTAATTCTTACTGCTCTATCAATATCAGAGACAAATATTTTTCCGTCACCAACTTTACCTGTTTCAGAAGTTTTTGTTATTACTTCAATAACTTCTTCTAGTCTTTCAGTTGGTACAACAAGCTCTATTTTAATTTTAGGTATCTCAGTTGTTTTATATTCTGCACCTCTATAGATCTCTGTTTGGCCTCTTTGCCTGCCAAAGCCTTTTATTTCTGTTGCTGATAATCCTTCAATTCCTATAGAAATTAATGCATCGCGAACATCGTTATATTTATGTGGTCTTATAATTGCTGTTAAGAGTTTCATTGTTTCACCTTTCTCTAGTCTGAGGGCTATTCTAACCAATCTTCTAATAGATTCAGAATGCGAAGGCAGGTCTGTTTGATCACGCCTCCATTTGTCAACTTCTTGACGAAATTCAGAAGAAGCAACTAATTGGATTCTTTGATCTTGTTTGCTCATTATTTTATTATACATAAGATTTGTTATTAGTTAAGTAAGATTGTTTACAACTAGAATGGTTTCAAATAATGTAGTTTATCTTAGCGGGTGTAGCTCAGTGGTAGAGCATCACGTTGCCAACGTGAGGGTCGTGAGTTCGAATCTCATCGCCCGCTCCATAATTACAAAATTACCTATCTATTAAAATTTTTTATATAATTAGCCTCTCAATTGTTAATATACATACTATACACTTCTTACACACTTTGTGTAACAAATACTACCTTTTTTTTGGGTTGTTACTTAGTTTAATTTTTTATATACCTTTTACCAATGGTGCTGTGTAAAAGCGGTTAAAAGGGAAAAAGGTAATAATCCTTTGCTGTTCCCGCAACTGTAAACATTAGTTTAAACAAAAAGCCACTGAGAAATCGGGAAGGCGTTTAAATGTCAATATGTGAGCCAGGAAACCTGCCATTAAGTCGTTCATCCAAGGATCGGGATAATCCTATGGCAGAGGTCTTTCCTTTGAAACGACATTTTGGTTTTTAAAGGAGCTGTATATGTTTTTCTTTATTCTAATACTTAATTTTATATTCTTTTCTGAGAGTTTATTTTCTAGTGAATCAAAAGATTTATATCTTGAAAATATTGTGGTTAAGTCAACAAGATCTCAAACAAACATTTACCAACTTGGCTCATCTTTGAATATTATTACTTCAAAGCAAATATCTGATAGAGGTTATACTTTTGTAAATGAGGCGCTTGAAGGTATTTCTGGTTTAACAATAAATCAGGCAGGAGCTTTTGGCGGCACCGCAACATTAAGAATTCGAGGGGCGTCAAGTGATCAAACTTTAGTTCTAGTTGATGGCGTTTCTGTTAATGATCCATCCTCGCCAGGAGGGGGCTTCGATTTTTCAAATTATTTAACTTCAAATATAGAAAGGATAGAAATCTTAAAAAGTTCGCAATCAACTTTATGGGGTAGTGATGCTATCGGTGGAATTATAAACATCATAACCAAAGATTTAAAATTAAACCCTATGCTAAATTTTGTTTTAGAAAAGGGTTCACATGAAACAACAAAATTAGGGTCTAATTTTAATATTATAAAAGATTCAAACAAAGTTCTAATTGCTGCAAACTTATATAGCTCAAAAGGTATTTCTAAAGCAGAAAAAAAAGATGGAAATTCTGAGAAAGATGGTTTTGGAAGTAAATCTTATTTAATTAAGACGAGCCATGATTTTTTTAAAACTAAATTTTCTACCAACTTAAATTATACAGAATCCGATATTGATTTTGATAGCTATGGATTTGTTACGGGCGTCCAAGATGGTGATGAAAATACAAAAGCAAAACAATTCAATTGGAATTTATCTGCAAAGAATCTTTCTATAGATGGCAATTTTACTAATACCTTTATGTATGGATATTCAAAAATAACTAGGAGGTATTTTTCTAATAATATTCAGAATTTCTTTGCTGAAGGTAAAAGAGACTTTTTCAGGTATGTAGGTAACTATAATATCAATAAAAATAATTTCATAACCTATGGATTTGAAAAAGAGGATCTATCTGCTGTAGATTTTTCCTTTGAGACTAAATCTTTTTTCATGCTTTATGAGGTAATTCCTTTTAATGGTTTAGGCCTTTCTTTTGGTGTTAGAGAGGACAAAAGAAAAAATAGCTCTAATAAGAGCACATCAAAGATAACAGCCTTTTTAGACCTTTCTGAAAATTGGAGACTGACATCTAATTGGGGGGAAGGTTTTAAGTTACCAACTATTTTTCAGTCTACATTCTATTGTTGTGGTGGATTAGAGCCTAACAAACAATTACTACCTGAGATAAGTGAGGGTTATGAGTTTGGTTTAAATTATAATTCAAACAGGATAATTAAAAATTTAAATATTACTTATTTTAATCAAAAAATTAGCAATTTAATCGATTTTTCATATTTGATAGGGTCTTATGAAAATATAAAAAAAGTGATTTCAGATGGATTAGAATTTAACTTTATATTAAGCCCTAATGAATCAATAATAATTTCCGGCAATATTTCTTATACTGATGCAAATAATGAGTTAGGTTTAAGACTCTTTAGAATTCCAAAAAATAAAGCGAAGATAGATATGGATTTTTTAATTAGTGAGAAAACTAAAATTTCTTTTTCGACTTATTATAATGGTTCAGAACTTGATTCAAGAAGCAATATAGATGAGTGGGTTAGGTCAGATCTTACATTTTCTAGAAAACTTAATAAGGGCAAAGAGCTTTATTTAAAAGTTAAGAATATTTTTGATAAGGATTATCAAGATGTTTATGGTTATGGGACTGAAGGTTTATCATTTTATATTGGATTAAGGTTAAATTATAATTAGTGGTTAAAATGTCTTAAGCCAGTAAATATCATTGCCAAATTAGCATCATCGGCTGCTTGGATTACTTCTTCATCTCTAATAGAGCCGCCAGGTTGGATAATAGCTGTCACTCCAGCATCTGCTGCTGCCATTAATCCATCAGAGAAGGGAAAGAATGCATCTGAAGCAACAACAGAACCAACTGCAAGAGGTTTTTCAATCCCAATAGCTTTAGCGGCATCTTCTGATTTCCTAGCTGCTATTCTGGATGAATCGAGTCTATTCATTTGTCCTGCTCCAATCCCAACAGTTGCACCATTTTTTGCATAGACTATTGCATTGGACTTAACATGCTTGGCAACAGTAAATGCAAAAAGAAGATCTTGCATTTCAGAATCATCAGGTTTTCTTTTAGAAACAATCTTGAGAAGAGACTCATCAATATTAACGCTATCGTTGGATTGAACTAAGAAGCCACCTGAAACTGTTCGCATTTTTAAACTTTTATTAGAGGGGTTAGCTAGCCCTCCAGTTTCGAGTAATCTGAGGTTTTTCTTTTCTGAAATTATTGACTTTGCTTCTTGCGATATTTTTGGAGCAATAATAACTTCAGTAAATATGTCTGTAATTAATTTTGCAGTTTCTGCCTCGAGTTCAGTATTAAAAGAAACTATTCCTCCAAATGCTGATGTCGAGTCACATTTTAGAGCTTCTTTATAAGCAATCAATTGGGTTTCCGCCTTTGCTACCCCACATGGATTTGCATGTTTTATAATGGCTACAGCCTTATCTTCTTCTGGATTGAATTCGGAAACTAATTCAAAAGCTGCATTGGTATCATTAATATTATTATAGCTTAATTCTTTTCCCTGAAGTTGTTTTGCTGTTACTACTCCAAATTCATTTGTTCCATCACTGTAAAAAGCCGCTTTTTGATGTGGGTTTTCACCATATCTCAATGATTGAATCTTTTCTCCTCCAAATGCTTTGAAATCTTGTAGTTCTGCGTTTAATTCTTTTTCTAGCCAATTTGATATTATTGAATCATAAGCTGCAGTCCGTGAATAAGCCTTTAACGCCAATTTCTTTAATGTCGACTTAGCTAAATACCCATCACTTTTCTTTAATTCGTCGATGGCATTTTCATAATCATTTGGATCCACTATGACAGCAACACTTTCATGATTCTTTGCAGCCGCTCTTATCATTGCCGGACCACCTATATCAATATTTTCAATACATTCCTCATAACTAGAATTCTTTTGAATTGTTTCTTCGAATGGATATAAATTTACAATTAACAGATCAATAGGTGTGATAGAATTTTCTTTAAGTGTATTCTCATGTTCATCATTTCCTCGAATACCAAGTAATCCACCATGAATGTTGGGATGTAATGTTTTTACTCTACCATCTAATATTTCAGGAAAACCAGTTACGCTAGATACATCAGCAACATCAATTCCTAAATCTTTAAGGAATTTATAAGTTCCGCCTGTTGATATAATTTCAATTTCATTTTTTTCTAATGCCTTCGCTAGCCCCTCAAGCCCACTTTTATCTGAGACCGATATAAGAGCTCTTTTGATTTTAATGTTTTCCATATGAGTTAGTTCTTTGATCTAAGTTTTAAAATATTATCTGAATAATTTTTAGGTCCCCCAGTAAAGGTTGAAGTTCCGGCTACTAGCACATCAGCACCTGCTTCTATAGCCAATGGAGCAGTTTCAAAATTTATCCCCCCATCAACTTCTAGCTCTATTTGTCTTTCAATAGATTCAATCATCTCACGAATTTTTTCAATCTTTTCCAATTGATCGTGCATAAAGCTTTGCCCTCCGAAACCAGGAACAACCGTCATAACAAGCACTAAATCAATTTCATTAATTAAGGGCTCGAGAACATTAATTTTTGTTGAAGGGTTTAAGGATATTCCAACTTTGCAACCTAAGGATTTAATTTTTTTTATTGTATTCTCTGGCTGAGATTCAGCCTCAGGATGAAAGGTAATAATATCTGAACCTGCTTCAGAGAATGCTTCAAGCAAAGGATCTACTGGAGTTATCATTAAATGAACATCGAAAGGAATTTCTGTGCACTTTCTTATATCCTTGATGACCTCAGGCCCGATAGTTAAATTTGGAACATAATGACCATCCATAACATCAACATGTACATAATCAGCTCCAGCATCTGTGATTGCTGATATTTCGTCCCCAAGTTTTGAAAAGTCTGCCGCTAAAATAGAAGGAGCAATTTTAATTTTTTTGTCCATTTAGATTCATTATCAGAGCCTTTGAATCGAGGCAAGTTTTCAAGAAACTTTTTTTAAACAAGCAATAAAGAATCCATCCTTATTTTCTACTAAATTATCATTGTGAGGTAATATTCTGATCCATCCCTCTTTGCAAATGGACTGATCCATATCTTTTATTTCTCTGTTAGATATTTTTTCTATTTTTGCATCTTTTTGGTTTTTAAGAAAATTAGAAATTTGTAATTCACCTTCTTCTTCTTCGAGTGAACAATTACAATATAATAGTTTTCCACCTTTACCTAAAAGCGACCAACTTTTTTCTAAGAGCTTTTTTTGAATAGCTATAATGCTTGTTAGATCGGCCTCTTTTTTTGAATATAAAATATCTGGGTTTTTTCTAATTGTGCCTGTTGATGTACAAGGAACATCAAGTAGAATTTTATTCCATTTACGATCAGTTTCAAATTCTAAGATATCGGTCTGTAAGATTTCATAATTAAAATTTAACCTTTCCATATTGTTTTTAAACTTTTCTATTCTTTTTTTGTTTTTATCAATGGATAAGACTTTAGCGCCAATTGATAACATTTGTGCTGTTTTTCCACCTGGGGAAGCACATAAATCTAGTACCTCTTCATCTTTAGCGATTGAAAATATTTTTACAGGTATCTGAGATGAATAATCTTGAACCCACCAATTCCCTTCACTATAGCCAGGCATATCTTTGATGATTCCTGATTGTTTTAATCTTAATACATTATTGGGTAAAAGATCCGCATCTAATTCAACTTTCCATTTCTCAATATCCTTTTTTACTGCAACATCTATATGGGGATGTAGCTCTTGAAAGCATTTGATAATTTTTAAATAATCGTTAGGCCAGTTATTTTGCCATCTTCTTAATAACCAATCAGGAATTTTTGGAGCATTTTCAAAAATATTTCGATATTTCACATCTTTCCGTATAATTTCTCTCAAAATAGCATTTACTAAACCTTTCCATTTCTTTCCAGCTAACTCTACTGATGTATTTACCGCTGCATGTTGTGGTGTGTTCAGTAAGAAAAGTTGCGCAAGGCCAAGGCGCAAGGCCATTTTAGGTTTAGTAGGTAACTTTTTGATGGATTTTTTTAATAGTTTATCGAGTGTAAAATCTATTTGAGTAAGATATCTTAATATCGAAGATGTAAGCATATAAATAAAAGCTTTATCGTCACTGTCTTTAGCTAATTTTTCAAATGAGCTCTCAAAAGAATTCGATTTATCCAATATTTCATACAAAATATTAGTAATTACTTTTCTACTTTTAATTCCTGATCTATCTGACATAGATTTTCCTATATAATTTGAACTCTATTGAAAATAAGCTATATATGAAATTATGTCTAAAGATCAGGAAAAGATAGAAAATAAAAAAAGAATGAATGATATATCTTCACTCCATGAGGCCGATAAAAGAAGAAAAGCTAAAGAAGATAAAATTATTCAAAAAGAGTATGATGGAAGGGATGGACCTGAGCCAACCCGTTATGATGATTGGGAAAAAAACGGTATCGTCAGTGATTTTTAGTTTAAAAATTATTTTAGCTTATTTGTATTTTTCTTTAGATTAAGTGTTTGAATTTAAAAATTTCTGTCCTTTGGAATAAATCGGCTTTTTTGTAAGGATCATTCTTTGACCATAGTTCTGCAGCTTCTTTGTTATCAACATCTATAACAATTAAGCTTCCAATCATAGCATCTTCTTCTGAGAGGAATGGCCCTG
>JAZAJI010000072.1:0-10720 GCA_036230365.1 Pseudomonadota bacterium | reverse complement strand
ATATCCAAATCTATTACTAAAAATTTATCCAACATTAACTCTTATCGATATGTTGCTTCTTTACAACAAAAAAAGAAAAATGTCACTATCAACTATTAAGGTTTTATCTTAGGGAAAATTATTTCAGTTTCATTTATCTTTGAACCAGGGGCCAATGAAAAATCTTCACCTAAATGTATAAATGATCTCTTATCAGTATCTACATTTAATAAATCTAATAATTTATTTGAACCGTCTACAATCACGGGTTGCAGAAGTATCGCTACATTTCTAAGAACTTCACATGTTACCCATAAAACTGTATTCATTCTTTCAGGATTTTTTTTACTTAACTCCCAAGGCTCCTCATTAGAAAAATATTTATTAGTTGAAGAAATTAAATTAAAAACTGAATTAATATATTCATGAATTAAGTAATTATTCATGCTCACTAAACAAGATTCATAAAGTTTTGAAGAATTTTTAATAATTTCTAGATCCTCATCGGTTAAATTTCCTATATTAGGAATCTTAGAATCACATTTATCCATTATCATTTTTAAACACCTTTGAGATAAATTTCCCAAATCATTAGAAAGATTGGCATTAACATGATTGGTTATTAACTCATGACTATAATTTCCATCATTACCAAACGGTGTTGACGATAATAAATAAAACCTAAGTTGATCAACTCCATAATGTTTAGTTAATTCTACTGGATTAATAGTATTTCCAAGACTTTTTGAAATCTTTTCACCTTTATTTAATAAAAAGCCATGAGAAAAAATAGTTTTAGGTATTTCCAATCCAGCTGCAATCAAAAATGCAGGCCAATAAACTGAATGAAATCTAGTTATATCTTTCCCTATTAAGTGAATATCTGCAGGCCAAAAGTTTTTAAACTTTTCGCTACCTTCATGCCATCCCAATGCTGAAATATAATTTATTAATGCATCTAACCAAACATATATGGAATGCTCATTATTATCTTTAACAGGTATTCCCCATTTTATGCTCTTTCTTGATATTGATATATCTTTAAGACCAGATGATACAAAATTAGTAATTTCATTCATTCGGGATTTAGGCTTTATAAAGTCTTTATTTTCTTTATAGATTTCTAACAGTTGTTTTTCGTATTTTGATAATCTAAAAAAATAACTTTCTTCACTTATCCACTCTACAGGAGACCCAGCAGGTGATAAAAAGTTATCTTGCTCATCCTTTGTTAGCTCATCTTCATTATAAAATGCCTCATCTCTGATAGAATACCATCCAGAATACTCATCCAAATAAATATCACCATTTTTAAATAATATATCCCACATCTGATGGACATTAACTAAATGTCTGCTTTCAGTAGTTCTAATAAAATCATCATTGCTACAATTTAATATTTTAGTTAAATCAACAAATTCTTTTGAAACATTATCAACATATTTTTTTGGCTCTAAATTTAATTCATTGGCTTTTTGCTGAACCTTTAAACCATGCTCATCTGTTCCGGTAAGAAAAAAAACATCAAACCCATCTAATCTCTTAAATCTTGCAATTGCGTCTGCTGCAATAACTTCATAAGCATGACCAATATGTGGTGAGCCATTGGTATAAGAAATAGCTGTACTAATATAAAAACTCTTATTCATTGAATTGTGCTATATATTTTATTCGACTTTTTAATTATTAGGCATAAATCAATTATGATATGATTTTTAACATTATTATAATATTGCCCTTCATAAATTATATCATTAATGTCATCTCTTAATTTTAAAAAATCTAAAATAACCTTTCTATTATTAAAGTTTCTTTTTATTGAAACCTTCTTAATTCTATCCTCAAAATATGAAATAATTAACTCAAAAAATACGGTTAAATAATTATCGTTCTTTATTTCGTTACATAAATCGTAAATATTTAAATCTTTATCATGATAAAATAACCTTTCAACCTTCACATTAATATCATTGTAATCTTCATCGAGAAGTTGGAGGCATTTACCTAAACTGCCCTTAGATAAATCAATAATCCTTTTTAATTCTTCAGAAGCAACCCCAATATCATTCTCAACAAAATATTTTTTAATTTCCTCATCCTTAATCTTATTAAATTTTAAATTAATACACCTTGATTTAATTGTTGGCATTACTGATTCCAAATTATGTGAGATAATTAAAAAAATACTATTTATTGGAGGTTCTTCAAGAATCTTAAGAATAGCATTTGATGAATTATCATTCATGTTATCAATGCAATCAATGATACATATTTTTTTTTGGCTCATTGAACTAGTATGATTAAAGAAATTTATACACTTCCTTACTTGATCAATATCAATATTTTTCTTTCCTCCGTCTAAATCAATTTCCATAACCTTAAAATCAGGATGACTGTTATTTTCAATTAGAGAGGAGTTTTTATCTGAACTTTCAATAAATAGATTGTCCTTGCTTGAGTTAGATAAAATATATCTTGAAAGTCTGTAAGCAAATGTAGCCTTTCCAATTCCTTTTATTCCACTAAAGATATATGCATGATGGAGTTTATTGTTTAATATTGATTTTAACATATATCTTTCTATATGTTCATTTCCAATAAAGTTATATGTTTTCTTTGGTAAGTTAAAAATCATTAAACCTAATCTTTTATATTCATCCTCTTATTAACTTCTTTTATTATTATTTTGTTTATTTCATCCTGAGATAATTCAGCATTAATGAGTACACATCGATCCTTATATTTATTAGCTATATCTAAAAATCCTTTCCTAATTTTCTTATGAAAATCTAGATTAAAATTTTCAAATCTGTTTTCTGAGCTACCTCTATCCTTTGTTCTTTCCAAACCTATTTCGGGATCAATATCCAGAATAAATGTTACCGAAGGTTCAATATTCCCTATAATTAGACTTTTTAATTCAATCATTTTTTCTAAGCCTAAATTATGAGCGATTCCTTGATAAGCATAAGTTGAATCATAAAATCTGTCACAAATAACAGTTTTCCCTATCTCTAAAGATGGACTAATAACCTCATGAATATGCTCAAACCTTGCAGCCCACATTAATAACGCTTCAGTAATAGGCTGCCATTTATTAATTTCACCTTTAGTTAACAATTCTCTTAGAGCTTCAGCTGAATGAGTACCGCCTGGTTCACGAGTTTTAATAGTGTCAATTTTTTTTGAAACAAGATAATTAAAAAGGAAATTAACTTGAGTTGACTTTCCAGAGCCATCCCCTCCTTCAAAAGTAATAAACAAATTATTCATTTCTATATAAAAAATAATCTAAAGATTTTATAAAGCCAGAAAAAAAGTTAACTTTCTTTACATCTTCTCCGGCGTGCAAAGGTATTAATATAGAATCATTATTTGGAATAATTATTTTAATTTCACCTATAATTTCATCTCTATTTATTGGTGCAATTAGAGGTTCTCGAAAAGAATATTCTACCTTAAGCCCTCTTCTTCCAGGAATATTCAAAGACAAATCAATTTCTTTAGGTACAACAATAGGAACTTGTTCCTTTTTTCCTTTCCAAACATAAACATAATCAATGATTTGGTTTTCTGAAAAAATCTTATAATTTTTAAAACCTCTATACCCATAATTTAATAACCTAGTTATTTCAGAGGTTCTTTCATCTACAGATTCTAAACCAGTAACAATAGCAATTAACCTCTTATCATCTTTCTCTGAGGAAACAATAATTCCATAGCCTGACTTACTTGTGTAACCAGTTTTTAATCCATCAACTCCTATATTAGATTTTAAAATATTATTTCTGTTGTACTGAGTAATATTATTCCATGTAAATGAAGTATCAGAAAAATAATAATAATAGTTAGGGAAATCCTCTATAATTCTTTTAGCAAGAATTGTAAGATCTTCCACTGTTGAATAATGATTATCATCATGCAAACCTGAAGAATTCATAAAATTAGAATTACTAAGACCCATTTCTTTTGCATAAAAATTTAACTGATCTACAAAACTATCTTCTGAACCAGCCAAAGATTCCGCTACAATAACACAAGCATCATTACCAGAAGAAACAATTATTCCGCGAATCAGATCTTCTACAGAAATTTCTGTTCCTAATTCAGCATATATTGTTGAACCTTCCTTTTGGTAAGCATTCTTTGATACTGGAAATTTATCCGTCAAAGAAATTATATCTCGTTCTAATGAATCAAATAGTACATATAAAGTCATTAATTTTGACATTGAAGCCGGGAAAACCTTATCAGTTTTATTTTTTATAAATAATTCTTGCCCTGAATCGTAATCTACAAGTAATGCACTTTTAGCCTTGCTATCAAAAGCAAGTAAATATTGATGACCAAATAATATTAATAATATTAAATTTATAAGAATATATTTTTTATAATTTTTTTTAATCATTTAAAGTTATTTTTGTTCCCGTTATTCCAATTGCCTCAATAGTTTTTTGTAATCTTTCTACATATTCTTTTCTAAAATAAGGACCAATATAAATCTTAAAGAATTCTAGGCCATTGTTTTCTTTTTTTTCAATTTTTAATTTACCAAACCCAGATAATTTACGCTTAATATTCTCAATATTTTTCTTTTCCTGAAAAGATCCAATTAATAAAAGGTAAGATTCACTTAAATTAATACTTTTGTTTTTTATTTTATAAAGTTCATTATTTTTTAAAAATTCTCTTTTTGGTATAAGCCTTCCAGATTTATCATAAACATTAGCATTTGAATAAAACTCAACCCTTACTTGAGCAGTCCCCTGCTCCTTAAACCCCAATATTTCAGCTGCTCTCATTGAGAGATCTATAATCCTATTTTTAGCAAAAGGTCCTCTATCATTTACTCTAAGGATTATAGATTTATTATTTTCTAGATTAGTTACTCGAACTCTCGATGGTAATGGCAGGGTCTTATGAGCCGCACTAACTTTATACATATCAAATACTTCACCATTTGCAGTTGCTTTTTTATGAAATTTTTTCCCATACCAAGATGCCACTCCGGTTTCATTATAATTATTATTCACCTTTGGGTAATATATTTTTCCCTCTACTAGATAAGGATCTCCAATCTTATATACGCCTCCATAAAAAGGATTTTCTTTTGTCTTAACATTTTTATAATTGTAATTAGAAGAACAGCCAATAAGCGATAAAACGATAGGAAAAATTATTATTTTTAAATATGACATAATAATTTAGATTATTAACAGGATTCGTTGTTATAATTATTTAGATAAGTGAAAAGAAATGAAATTTAACCAAGAAAAAGTTAAAAGTAACAACATAACCATCAATACCATAATTGAAGGAGAAGGCACTCCAGTAGTTCTTGTTCATGGCTGGCCAGAAAGTTGGTATAGTTGGCGTCATCAGATAATCCCATTTATTGAATCTGGCTTCAAAGTAATTATTCCTGATGTAAGGGGATATGGAAATTCTGACAAACCAAATAATATTACTGATTACAGCATGAAGGAATTAACTAATGATATAGTTGGTATCTTAGATTTTCTTCAAGAGGACAAAGCTCATATAATTGGACATGATTGGGGTGCTCCTATTTCCTGGTATACTAGTCTTTTACATCCAGAAAGAATTATTTCTGTTTCAGGTTTATCTGTCCCATACTCGTTTATGGGAAAAGACACCAAACCTACAGAATTTTTTAAAAAAATTTATAAAGATAACTTTTTCTATATGCTCTATTTTCAGGAAGAAAATAAGGCAGAAAAAGAACTTGAGAGAGATTTAGATTTTACCTTAAGATCGATTTTTTCAAATTCTGATTATGAAGGAATGATTAAGAATATAGAAAATAATATTAAATCATCAAAAATAAAGAGCAAAAATGAAGGATTCTTAGATGGTTTAAGTCTCAATACGAAACTACCTCAATGGCTAAATGAAAAAGATTTAGAATATTATGTTAAACAATTTTCAAAAAGTGGGATGAGAGGACCGCTTAATAGATATAGATGTATTGATTTAGATTGGAATGAATTAAAAAATTTCTCTGAAAGCAAAATAGAAAAACCTGCTTGCTTTATCACGGGCGATTTAGACCCAGTTAATTTTTTTATTCCTGATAATGAACTTTTCAATACTATTGATAAACATTATACAGATCTTAGAGTAAAAAAATTAATTCATAAATGTGGACATTGGACACAACAAGAAAAACCAAAAGAGGTGAATGAAATTTTATTGGACTTTTTAAAAAAAATATAATCAATAGTTAATAATCCTGCGGAGGGGTGGCCGAGTGGTTGAAGGCACTGGTCTTGAAAACCAGCAGGCGGGCAACCGTCTCGGGGGTTCGAATCCCTCCCCCTCCGCCATAAATAAAATGCAAAAAAAAATTGAAGAAATAGTAAAAGAATTATGCTCCCCCAAGGGAGAGTTTCCAACTACAGATATAAATTATAATGGGTACGATTATACAGTCTTCGATTGGGGACCTAAAACATTATACGAATATTTTAAGCTTTATGAAAATCATACTAATAAAGATATGATAGTTTATGAAGATAAAAGATGGACTTTTGAAGAAAGTTATAATTTATCTTCAGCATTTGCAAACGCCTTAATAGAAGAATTCAAAATCACAAAAGGAGATAGAGTAGCAATTGCATCTAGAAATTTTCCTGAATGGATTTTTAGCTTTATTGCCATTACTTCTATTGGAGGTATAGCTGTTCCAATGAATAGTTGGTGGACATCAACTGAACTCGAATATGGATTGAAAAATTGCAATGCAAAATTAGTAATTGCTGATGCAGAAAGATTAGAAAGAATAAACTTCTTTAAAGAAAAGCTATCTTTTGAAACAATCACAATTCGATCAGATAATAATCTTGAAAATGATTGGGATAAAATCTCTCAAAAATATATCAATAGAAAAATGCCGGTAATTGATTGCAATCAAAATGATGATGCAACAATCTTTTATACATCTGGATCAACTGGACACCCCAAGGGGGTTTGTTCTTCTCATAGGTCTATAATTTCAGCTTTATTACAATGGATGGTTGTAGCGACAGCAAGAAATATAAAAGATGGTATTGTTAATGACGATACAACTCAACCTTCCTGTCTATTAACTGTTCCTTTGTTTCATGTAACAGGAAGTCACGCACAATTTATGCTGTCTTTTCTTTCAGGAAGAAAGATGGTTATAATGTATAAATGGAGCTCTGAAGAAGCCTTAAAATTAATTGAAAAAGAAAAAATCACTACTTTAAATGGCGTACCAACCATGACCTTAGAAGTAATGCGTGATAAAAATAGAAATAATTATGATATTTCTTCTTTAAAAGAACTATCTGGCGGTGGAGCAGCAAGACCATCTACTCATGTAGAAGAATTAAAATCACAATTTCCAAATGCTTCCCCTGGACTAGGTTATGGGTTAACCGAAACTAACGCTGCTGGAGCAGTTATTTCAGGTGAAGATTATTTAAAAAGACCTGGATCTACTGGAAAGCCAACTCCACCATTAACAAGTATTAAAATAATGGATCAAGATAATATAGAATGTAAAATAAACTCTGTTGGCGAAATATGGATTAAATCTATTACAAATTTTAGATGTTACTGGAAAAAAGATGAAGAAACAAAAGAAGCTTATTATGACGAGTGGTTTAAATCTGGAGATTTAGGATACCTAGACCAAGATAACTTTCTCTTTATTGTTGATAGAGCCAAAGACATAGTAATTAGAGGTGGAGAAAATATTTCTTGCCTAGAGGTAGAAGATATAATTAATCGTCATGATGATGTTTTGGAAGCAAGTGTATATGGCATTCCTGATGAAAGGCTTGGAGAAAAACTTTGCTGCTCATTATCATTAAAAGAAAATACAAATTTTGATGAAAAATTATTTAAAAAATATTTAAAAAAATATCTAGCATCTTTTAAAATCCCAGAATATTTCGATACTCATAGCGATAAACTACCTCGAACTGCTTCTGGAAAGATTTATAAGCTCGAACTTAGAGATAAGTTAAAGAAAAAACTCAAAATTATTAGCTAAATATCCGAAAAGTACCTGAAGCCCTTGCTATATCATCCCCCTTTTCATTTCTTAGTATTGATTCAGAAAAACCAACAGATTTTCCAATCTTAACGACTTTTCCTTCACCTATAAATTTACCAGGAGGGGCTGGAGATAAAAACATAGTCTTTAATTCTATTGTTGCATGCTTTTTATCATGCATTGTATGCAATGAGTGGCCACATAATAAATCTAATGCTGTTGATATAATGCCCCCTGTAATAAAGTTATTTCTATTAGAAAATTTTTTATCAATAAAATAACCCTGCTTCACATACCCTTCTTTAATCTCAATATGTTCTAGATTTATCAATTCTCCTATAGGCGGGATAATTCTTAGATCTTTCATATTATTCTCCAATATATATTTACTTATTACGTTATTTTTCTTTTATAAAAAAGAAGAAGTTTGCCCCTTTTGAAAACATGATGTATGTCTATGAAGTTATCAACTGAGGTTAAATATGAATTCTAATAGAAATTTTTATAAACCCCTTGCTGAAGGTGCGCCAAAACCGTCCACAGAAATTAATGAAGATCTAGAAAGAGTAATTCATTTTTTTCCGCCTCATTTAAAAAAGGTAACTGATAAATTAGGAGCAATTAGCAAAGAATCTGATGTGATTTTAGGTAACCTTGAAGACGGCATCTCTCCAAAAAATAAAATCAATGCAAGAAAATCCTTTGTTAAGGTTACAAAAAAATTAAATCTAAAAAACACAGGTTTATGGACAAGGGTAAATGCAATAGGAAGTAAATGGTTTCTTGAAGATATCTCTTACTTAATTGCAGAACTGGGAAATAAATTAGATGTCATAATGCTACCTATGATAAATGTTCCTGAAGAAATATTATTTGCCGATAGAGTGATTGCTTTAAATGAAGCTAAGAATAATTTAAAAAAACAAATTAAAATTCATGTAATCTTAGAAACCGCAGAAGGAGTTATGAATGTTAGAGAGCTTGCATCTTGTAGTCCAAGATTACATGGCTTTAGTCTTGGTCCAGCAGACCTTGCGGCATCAAGAGGCATGAAAACTGTCCGAGTTGGCGGTAGCCATCCAGATTATGGTGTTTTAGAGGATAAAAAAGGAGAAAGGAACTTTGTGCAACAAGATTTATGGCACTACTCTTTATCAAAAATGATAGATGCCTGTGCTGCTAATAATATAAAACCTTATTTTGGCCCTTATGGTGATTTTGATGATCCAGATGGTTGTGAAACACAATTTAGAAATGCTTTTATTCTTGGGTGTTCTGGCGCTTGGTCACTTCATCCATCTCAAATAGAAATTGCTAAAAAAGTTTTTTGTCCTAGCTTAGAGGAAGTCGAAAAAGCTTCAAAAATTATTGGTGCTATGGGCGATGGAACTGGTGCGGTTAAAGTAGATGGAAAAATGCAAGATGAGGCAACAGTAAAGCAAGCTAATGTAATATTAAATTTAGCAAGAAAAATTAAAAATAAAGATCCAAAAATAGCAAAAAAATTTAAAGCTTATTTAAATTAAAGCCTCTAAATCTGCAGGTGAAAAGCCCTTCATATTTGAAAAATCATTATTTCTTAACATTTGAGCCCAATCTGGATTAGATATTAAAGCTCTCCCTATTGCAATAAAATCAAATTCTTCTTCATTTAATCGATTCAAAAGGTCTGTTAAGTCTGTATCTATATCTGAAGGTTTGCCATTAAAAGATTCTACAAATTCAACATTTAAACCAATACTGCCAACTGTTATTACTGGTTTATTAGACAGTTTTTTTGTCCAACCTGCTAGGTTTAAAGGTGAATCATCAAATTCATTTTCCCAAAAGCGTCTTTGTGAGCAGTGGAAGGCGTCAATACCAGCGTCAACAAAGGTATCAAGGAAACCTTTCAATTCATCTGGAGATTCTGCCATTTTATGATTAAAGTCTTGCTGTTTCCATTGCGAAAATCTTATTATTAAAGGAAATTCTTTTCCTACTTCTTGACGGGATCTCTTTACAATATCTGAGGCAAATTTACTTCTTAAAGCTAAATTTTCTCCACCCCACTCATCACTCCTTATATTGGTTCCCTCCCAAAAAAACTGGTCCAACAAATAACCATGTGCGCCATGATATTCGACTCCATCAAAGCCAATTTCCTTTGCTAAAATTGTTGCTTTAACAAACGCATCTATAGTTTTTTCAATTTCATCAGAGGTCATCGGCTCAGCGACTTCTTTTCCGGGTGAAGATAACCCTGATGGCCCGTAAGACTTAATTTCAGGATTCCATGTGTCTTCAGCCCTCCTCATTGTGCCTTGATGCCAAAGTTGAGGGAAAATCAGCCCCCCAGATTCGTGAACATCTTCTACAACTCGTTTCCATCCATCAATTGACTTCTGACCAAAGAAGGTTGGAATATTAATATCATTCGATGAATTAGGTGTATCAACAGTCGTTCCTTCTGTAATAATTAAACCGATTTCACCTTCAGCCCTCCTTTTATAGTACTCAGCTACATCTTCTCCTGGAATACTATTTGGAGATTTTGATCTAGTCATTGGAGCCATTATTAATCTGTTTTTTATTTCTAATTGATTAATTTTATAGGGAGTAAAAACTTTTTGTATTAAATTATCCATTTTTCTTTTGAGACTTATTTGAGATAAAATTATAATACATAAATATTGAAATAAATATATTAATATATAA
>JAZAJI010000071.1:0-2808 GCA_036230365.1 Pseudomonadota bacterium | reverse complement strand
AAAGAAATTAATTAGAAATCTGGACCTATTAACCTTGAGTCTAAATATTTATTTACTTCGTTCATTAATCTTTCAATTTTATTCTCATAAAAGTGATTAGCACCACTTATATTTTTATAATCTATATTAACACTTCTTTGTGTTTGGAGTTTTTCAACTAACCTTAATATATCATCTTTTGGGACAACTTTATCGTCTTCGCCATGTAAGATAATTCCTGATGAAGGACATGGCGCTAAGAAATTAAAATCATACATATTTGCTGGAGGGGATATTGAAATAAAGCCTTCTATTTCTGGTCTTCTCATTAATAATTGCATAGCTATCCATGCACCGAAAGAGTACCCAGCTACCCAACAACCTTTGGAGTCTGATACTTGTGATTGAATCCAGTCAAGAGATGCGGCAGCATCAGATAACTCTCCTATGCCTTGATCAAATTTTCCTTGGCTTTTTCCAACACCTCTAAAGTTAAATCTTAGAACTGAAAAACCTTTCTTAATAAAGGTATGATAAAGACTATAAATAATTGGATTATTCATATTTCCGCCGAATTGAGGTAAGGGATGTAATATAATTGCTACAGGAGATCTTTTGTTTTCAACAACATTTATTCTTCCCTCTAATCTACCTTCAGGACCGCTATAAATAATTTCTGGCATGTAGTTTTTACCTTTTTAATAATTTCAAAATTCAAAAAAAATTAATATTTCTTGACAAAATTGCTCAGGAATAATAAATCCAATTTCAAATCATCAATGCTTTCTAACATATAGTTAGCATTTTGTAATAATTTAAATTGAGTGAGTAAAATGAAATTAACTACTAAAGGAAGATATGCGGTTTTAGCTTTAACTGAGATTGCTCTTTCAGAAAGCGATAAATTAGTTAAGATTTCGCAAATTTCTGAAGCACAAAATATTTCTTCGACTTACTTAGAGCAAATATTATCAAACCTTAAGAATAAAGGATTTGTTGAATCCGTAAGAGGACCTAATGGCGGATATAAATTAGCTCTTAAGCCTGAAGAAATAAAAATGGCAGAAATCATTGAAGCTATCGAAGGAAAAATGGAGCCTAAGGGATGTCATAATAAGGATGTCTCATGTACTGGGATTTCTGGCAGGTGCTTAAATCATGACTTATGGGACGAACTTGGAAGACAAATTGAACTCTTTTTAGGCCATATTTCTTTACAAGATATTGTTGAAGGTAAGGTATTAGGAAGATCTAGAGTTCCTTTATCTGTTTTAGATTAATTATTTAATAATTCTGAGGTTAAATTGAATAAAAAAAGTAAAAAAATAAGCAGCAAGGATATAGAAAATTCTTATGAGTTTGGGTTTGAGACAGATATAGAATCTGTTTTTGCACCCAAAGGATTAAATGAAGAAGTTATTACTTTTATTTCTAGTAAAAAGGATGAGCCTAAGTGGCTTTTAGATTGGCGATTAGAGTCTTATAAGAGATGGTTAAAAATGGATGAACCAGAATGGGCAAGCGTATATTACCCAAAAATTGATTATCAAGATTCATATTATTTTTCTGCTCCAAAAGAATCAGAAAAACCAAAAAGTTTAGATGAAGTAGATCCGAAGTTAATTGAAACATATAATAAACTTGGAATTCCTCTTAAAGAACAGGAATGGTTAGCTGGGGTTGCTGTTGATGCTGTATTTGATAGTGTTTCTTTAGGGACAACTTTTAAAGAAAAACTTAAAGAAGAAGGAGTTATTTTTTGTTCTTTTTCAGAAGCTGTTAAAGAATATCCTGATTTAGTAAAAAAGTATCTTGGTAGTGTTGTCCCAAATTCTGATAATTTCTTTGCTACCTTGAATTCAGCAGTATTTTCTGATGGGAGTTTTGTTTACATTCCCCCTGGTGTTACCTGTCCAATGGAATTATCTACTTATTTTAGAATTAATGCTGCAGGAACAGGGCAATTTGAAAGAACCTTATTAATTGCCGATGAAGACTCATATGTGAGTTATTTAGAAGGCTGCACTGCTCCAATGAGAGACGAGCATCAATTACATGCTGCAGTTGTTGAATTGGTTGCATTAAAAGGTGCCGAAATAAAATATTCAACTGTGCAAAACTGGTACCCGGGAGATGAAAACGGAAAAGGTGGAGTTTTTAATTTTGTAACCAAAAGAGGGGATTGTCGCGGTGATAATTCAAAAATTTCATGGACACAGGTAGAAACAGGTTCAGCAATTACTTGGAAATATCCTAGTTGTATATTAAAGGGCGACAACTCTATCGGAGAATTTTATTCAATTACAATATCTAACAATTACCAACAAGTAGATAGTGGAACTAAAATGTTACATTTAGGAAAAGATACCAAAAGTAGAATTATTTCTAAAGGTGTTTCTGCTGGTTATTCATCAAATACCTACAGGGGACAAGTTAATATCCACCCTAAATCAGAAAATTCAAGAAATTTTACTCAATGTGATTCATTGTTATTAAGTGATAATTGTTCAGCATCTACTATTCCTTATATTGAATCAAAGAATAAAAACTCTGTTGTCGAGCATGAGGCCACTTCATCAAAAATTTCTGAAGATCAATTATTTTACTGTCTTCAAAGAGGTCTTAGTGAAGAAGAGTCAACTTCATTAATAATAAATGGGTTTTGTAAAGAGGTCCTTCAGAAATTACCTATGGAATTTGCTGTTGAGGCTCAAAAACTTCTAGAAATAAGTTTGGAAGGTAGTGTTGGATGAGTAAAGAATTGTTAAATATAAAAGATTTACATGTTGATGTTGAAGGAAAAAAAATACTCAATGGTTTAAATCTTAA
>JAZAJI010000070.1:0-5130 GCA_036230365.1 Pseudomonadota bacterium | reverse complement strand
TAGTTCATGAAAAAACTGATGTGCAGGAATTAGATTGTGATTTTTATGTTTTTTCTGGGCACAAAGCTTATGGCCCAACTGGTGTAGGAGTTCTTTACGCTAAGAAAAAGTATCTTGAAAAAATGCGCCCATGGAGAGGCGGTGGTGATATGATAAAACATGTCCAAAAAGATAAAATCACTTATGCAGACTATCCTAATAAATTTGAAGCTGGTACGCCCAATATAACAGGTGTTATTGGTTTAGGTACTGCAATAAATTATTTTAAAAGAAAGATTTCTCAAGGGTTATTTGATTATGAAAGAGATATTGCACATTATCTTCACTCTCAAATAAAAGAAATAAAAGATATTGTGATTTATGGGAAAGATAATCAATATAGTCCTTTAGTTTCTTTTAATGCAAAAGGGACTCACTCCCATGATTTGTCAACGATTATTGATAATTATGGAATAGCAGTTAGAGCTGGACAACATTGTTGTGGCCCATTAATGGAACTTTTAGGAATAAATTCTAGTGCTCGAGCATCAATAGCTATGTATACAAATAAAAAAGATATTGATAATTTTATTACAGCTCTTGAAAAATCTATCTTATTATTTAAATAATTAAGAAAAGCGAATGGAAGAAAAGAAAAATTTTATAAAATATGATGAAGTGGTCTCAGCTTTAAAGACTGTATATGACCCAGAAATACCTGTAGATATTTATGAGTTGGGCCTTATCTATGATATAAAGCCAAAAAATAATAGCGTTAAAGTTAAAATGACCTTAACTGCACCAGGATGTCCAGTAGCTGAAGAAATGCCAAAGTGGGTAGAAAGTGCAATTAGAGAAGTAGATGGAGTTAAAGAAGTTAAAGTTGAAATGGTTTTTGATCCACCATGGGACATGAGCTTGATGTCAGATGAAGCAAGATTAACTTTGAATATGTTTTAATGGATAAGATATGAATAATTTAAATACTAAACAAAGTCTGATTAATATAACCTCTGAAGCGCTTAAAAGGTTAAAAAGTCTTATAAACGAATCAGAAGAAAATGTGAAAGCTATTAAATTAGGAGTTAAGAATGGTGGATGTGCCGGAATGGCATATACTATGGATTATGTAGAAGAAATTTCTCATTCTGAAGAAATCATAAAAGTAGAAGATATAAATATTATTATTGATAACGCAGCTATTTTATTCCTTTTGGGAACCGAACTTGATTATGAAGAAACTAAATTAAATTCTGGTTTTGTTTTTAATAATCCAAATCAAACTGATGCTTGTGGTTGCGGTGAATCTGTTACTTTAGAGCAAGCTGAAATTCCTGTTGAGTTACAGAGCGAACTTAATAATTAATTTATTTACCTTTAAATTCAGCATCTCTTTTATCAAGAAATGCTTGAACGCCTTCTCTAAAATCTTCAGAATTTCCAGCTTGGAATTGCAATTCCCTCTCTAAATTAAGTTGTTCTTCGTAAGTATTGTCTGAACTTTCCCAAAATGCTTTTCTAATCAACCTTAGGGACATAGGTCCATTTGCTAGTTCCTTACTTATTTTTAAAGATTCTTCTAATAAGTTAGAGTCCTCAGTTAATCTGTTGATTAATCCCCATTCATATGCCTTTTCTGATGGAAGCCTTTCTCCTAATATTGATAATTCCTTTGCTCTCGCATTACCTATTAATCGTGGAAGTAACCATGTAGATCCACCATCAGGAACAAGTCCAATTCTTCTAAAGGCTTGTAGAAAGAAAGATGATTTTGATGCTAAAACTATATCACCCATTAGAGCAAATGACATACCTATACCAGCAGCAGCGCCATTTACAGCAGTTACAATTGGGATATTCAAATTTTTTAGTCTCCTTAAAATAGGGTGGTATTTAGTTTCAAGAGCATGTCCTGCATCTTGTCTACCAGCATTTGATCTTTCTGATCCTGATGAAAGATTTGCACCTGCACAAAAACCTTTTCCTTCTCCAGTTATCAAAAGGCACTTTATAATAGAATCTTCTTTCTCAATTTCATTTAAACAATCCCAAAATCCGTCTAACATTTCAGGAGATACGGCATTTCTTACTTCAGGATCATTAAATCTCATTATTCCAATATTATCTTTTATCTCTAGACTAATTTTATTAAATTCCATCATCTTGACTCCTTCAAAATTAATTAATTCGTAGCTTCATCATACAGATTAGCTTTTTCTCTAATGAATTCAAATCTTAATTCCGGTTTATTTCCCATTAAGCTGTTAATTACTTTTTTTGAATCACTTTTTTTATTATCAGGAATTACTATTCTTAGTAATGTCCTTCTTCCAGGTATCATTGTTGTTTCTTTTAATTGAGCTGGCATCATTTCACCTAAACCCTTAAATCGATTGATTTCAATCTTTTTATTCTTATCTAAATTGGTTTTAATTATTTTATCTCTATCATCATCATCTTTAGCGTAAAATATTTTCTTTCCTTGCATGATCTTATATAATGGAGGAACGGCTAAGAATAATTTTCCATTATCAATAATATTAGGCATTTCCTCATGGAAGAAAGTTATTAATAATGATGCAATATGGGCTCCATCAACATCGGCATCAGTCATTATAATTATTTTTTCATACCTTAAGTTATCATCATCAAATAAATCGCCTGAGCCGCAGCCTAAAGCTAAAACTAGATCAGCAATTTGTTGATTATCTCGTATTTTGCTTTGAGTAGAATTAGCGACATTTAATACTTTACCTCTGAGAGGTAAAATAGCTTGAAATTTCCTGTCTCTTGCTTGCTTGGCTGAACCTCCAGCACTATCTCCTTCAACAATAAATAATTCTGTTCCTTCACTTGAATTTTCTGAGCAATCAGCTAATTTACCCGGCAATCTTAATTTTCGTATTGCATTTTTTCTTGAAGTCTCTTTAGTTTGTTTTCTTTTCAATCTTTCTTCTGTTATTTCGCAAATAAAATTTAAAAGAGTTTCAGATTGTTGAGGCGAATTTGATAGAGCATTTTCAAATCTATCTTTAATGATGTTTTCTATAACTTTCTGGATGGATTTATTCGATAATTTATCTTTTGTTTGACCTTGAAATTTTGGATCGGGTAAGAAAACTGAAATCGCGCCAATTAAATTTTTTCCTAAGTCATCAGAAGTTATCTTTTGGCCAACTTTATTTCCCATTCTTTCCGCATGTGATTTTATTGCCTTCAATATTCCATTTTTTAAACCCAATTCATGTGTGCCACCTTGAGGTGTAGGAACAGTATTACAGTAAGAATTTAAAAATGTTTTGTTAGACAACGACCAATTTATAGCCCATTCAAACGAAATATTGTTCTTATCTTTATCTTTTTTTCCAGAAAAAATATCTTTCATTATAGAAAGCTTTTCATCGGTTTCACTATTAATTAAATCAATAAGTCCATTTGAGTAATTGAAAATATCTTTTGATGGGACATTTGATTTTTTAGATAACTCTTCACTACATGACCATCTTATCTCCACTCCGGCAAATAAATAAGCTTTTGATTTACTAAATTCATATAATTTTTGGATATTAAAGAGATTATCATTACCAAAAATTTCAATATCTGGTTTAAATGTTATTTTTGTGCCCTTTTTATTAGTTTTTTTATTTACTAATTTTAATCTTGATGTTGCATCTCCTCTCGAGTAAATCTGGTGATAGGCTTTTTTGTCCCTGTAAACTTCAACTTCTAAAGATTCAGATAAAGCATTAACAACGCTAATCCCAACCCCATGTAAACCGCCTGATGTTTGATAAACTTTATTATCAAACTTTCCTCCAGCATGAAGTGTCGTCATTATGACCTCTAATGCTGTCTTATCAGGAAAATTAGGATGAGGGTCTATAGGGATTCCTCTTCCATTATCGAAAACTGATATCGTATTATTATCTAAAGCATCAATTTCTATAAAAGAAGCATGATTTGCAACTGCTTCGTCCATGGCATTATCGATTACTTCAGAGAAAAGGTGATGCATAGATGAATTATCTGTTCCACCAATATACATACCAGGTCTTCTTCTAACAGGTTCTAAACCTTCAAGAACCTCAATAGAGGAGGCGTCATATTTTTTTGTTTTAGACATTATTAAATATTAAAGTAATTTAATTCATATAAGTATTGATTCGAGAAAAAGAAAAAGCCCAACCAAAGGAAGGGCTTTTAATTAAATCCATTATAATAGTAACTTTTATTTTGTTAAAGTTCCTACAATATGTGTAATTATCCTATAAGGGTCAGCATTTGAAGCAGGTCTTCTATCTTCTAGATAACCATTCCAATCGTGCTCAACAGTATAAATAGGTATACGAATGCTTGCACCTCTATCACTAACACCGTATGAAAATTCAGTAATTTTTTGTGTTTCATGTAATCCAGTAAGTCTTTTATCGTTATCAGAACCATAAGCTGAAATTCCTTCATCATGGACTTCTCCAAGCTTCTCACAAAGAGAGTTAAATAACTCTTCAGAACCATTAGACCTCATTTGTTGGTTAGAGAAATTTGTGTGCATTCCTGATCCATTCCAATCACCTTCTTGTGGTTTAGGGTGAAAATTGACACAAACATCAAATTCTTCACCAACCTTTTGAAGAAGATATCTACTCATCCATAGATCATCACCAGCTTTTACACCTTTTCCCAGGCACTGATATTCCCATTGACCCAATGCTACTTCAGCGTTCGTACCAGTTAATTCAATACCTGCTTCAAGGCATGCTTCTAAATGTGCTTCAGATACATCTCTTCCTTTAACATTAGCGGCACCAACTCCACAATAATACTCTCCTTGAGGTTTTTCAGGTATTCCTTCTTCCCAACCTAAAATTGACCCATCTGGATTAGTTATAAAATATTCCTGTTCGAAACCAAACCACCATTCATCGCTTACAACTTCAGAGGCAGCATGACGAGTATTTGTTGGATGAACTTCTCTACCTCCGGTTTGTACGGCACACATAACTAGTGAATCGCCAAAAAGAGGATTTTTATATTCTTGAACAGGCTCCAATATACAATCTGATCCTTGTGTATCAGCTTGTTGGGTTGAAGACCCATCAAAAGACCATTCGGGCGGCGTTCTGTCGCTGGTTACTTTTACCTTACTCCTTA
>JAZAJI010000069.1:0-11086 GCA_036230365.1 Pseudomonadota bacterium | reverse complement strand
ATTATGACTTAACAGAGATTTATGGTGATGCGCCTGCAGCAATTGAGGCTTGTCGTAACCACTTAAAGCATCACTTTAATGTTATTGATGATCATTTGAAGAAAAATAAAACTTTGTTGAAGGATGGCTTTTGTTTAGCTGATATTATGCTAATTTCATGTCTTGACTGGGCGATATTTTATAAGTTTAAATTACCTGAGAATATTATGACTTATCGTAATCTTATAATTAAAAGACCAGCTTATTTAAAGGCTAAAGATGCAAATTATAATTCTTCTAAAGGAGATAATTAATGGGGCCTCTTAAGGGTGTAAAAGTTTTGGATTTGACAAGCATGGTTTCTGGACCGATGGGCGCAATGATGTTAGCGGATCAAGGGGCTGAGGTTATTAAGGTTGAACCAGTGAATGGTGATCTAGTTCGCCGTATGGCGACACCTCATAATGGTGTTAATGCAGCATTTTACTCACTTAACAGAGGAAAGAAATCATTAGCTATTGATTTAAAATCAGACGAAGGGAAGGAGATCTTATTGAAATTAGCGGAAGAAACCGATGTATTTATGCAAAACTTTCGTCCTGGAGCTATAGATCGTATGGGGTTTGGAGAAAAAACTTTACGTAAGCTTAATAAAACTATGATTTATGTTTCGATAAGTGGGTTCGGTGAAAAAGGACCCTATTCACAGTCACGTGTTTATGATCCAGTTATTCAGGCGCTTTCGGGCGCTACTGATATTCAAGCGGATAGAGATTCAGGAAGACCAAAAATGTTTCGTATTATCATTGCTGATAAGACAACCGCTCTAACTTCTGCTCAAGCAGTTTCTTCAGCGTTATATGCTCGTGAAAAGTCAGGGATCGGACAACATATTCGATTATCAATGCTCGATAGTATGTTAGCTTTTTTCTGGCCTGAAGGTATGGCAGGGTTGGTTTACGGTGAAAATGAATTTGATGTAAGAAAAATTCAAGGTACACAAGATTTAATTTATAAAGCGAAAGATCGTTATATAACTGCTGGAGCTGTATCGGATGCTGAGTGGAAAGGTATGTGTATAGCATTAAACAGAGAAGATTGGCTCGAAGATGAACGTTTTTTAACTTCTTCTTCACGCATGGTTAATGCTCAAGATAGAAAGGAATTGACTGGCGAAGAAATATCTAAATGGAATAGTGAAGACATTCTTGCTCGTTTTCAGGAAGAAGGTGTTCCATGCGCCCCATTACTTGATCGCATGGAATTGATGGAACATGAGCAGATCCTAGCTAATGAATCTATATGGCGAGATTATCATGAAGGATTTGGTGAAGTACGCCAAGCTAGACCAGCGGCACATTTTGAAAAAACTCCAAGTGAAATTTTAAGACCTGCACCAAAACTTGGAGAACATGGGTCTGAAATTCTGGCCGCGCTAGGTTATAATAATGAAGATCAAAAAAAGTTGATTGAGGACGGTAAGTTAGTTGTTCCATAAAGTTAGGAGAAAGTTATGTTTGAAGTAGGTATAAGTATTTTTTTTGGAGTTCATTTAATTCCATTTATTAAGAAATTAAAGTTCTTTTTACAAAGCAAATTAGGTGAAAACACTTATAAAGGTTTATTTTCTTTAATAAGCCTCTTAGGGATATTTTTAATTATATTTGGTTATGAAAGTAATGCAAACCTTCTTTATTCTGTAAATGAGAAAGCTTATTTATATTCTAAATATATAATGTTTATTTCCTTTACTTTGTTGATAGCAGCTAACATGCCAACATATATTAAAAAAATTATTAAACACCCAATGTCTCTAGGTATAGCAATTTGGGCTGTTATACATTTAATGGTGAATCCTGATACATATTCCGTTATTCTGTTTGGGTCGTTTTTAGTTTATTCGGTTATTTCGGTTTTAATATTAGAATTAAACAATAATTCTCAGTTTGAAGAAATTGATCCGAAAATATCTTTCGATATTTTGTCTGTTTCATTAGGTATTCTTTTTACTTTATTAGCGTTTAATTTTCATGAATATTTATCTGGGATTAATCTAGGATAATTATTTAGTGAAAGTATGATGATTTGTATCAAAACAGATATACCACAAGAAATTTGTGATATTGATGACGATTTAAAGGCAATTTATCACAGCAGTGATACTATTTGTATTTGGGTTTTTAAAACAAAAGAGGATAGAAATAATTTTATGGACGAAACTACTGGAATGGTAAAAGATGAGAGAGAAAAACACTTTGAAGCTTTTTATAATTAGAGAAATAATTATAAAGAATTAAAAAGGTAAAAATATGGATGTAAGACCCTTAATCAAAACAAATACATTATTAAACGAAAATGAAGTAGCAATTTTACGTAATCGTAAAAGCTGGATTAACATTATTGCTATAGCTTTGATGTGGTTCCAAGTATTTGCGGCTATGGCTCTTTTCATTTTTTTTCCTGGTGTTATTACTTTCTTATTAGCCGCCCTAATTATCGCATCAAAACAATTTCAGATGGTTATATTTATGCATGATGGTGCTCATGGTTTAATTTTTAAAAATAGAAAATTAAATGACTTTGTTTCACAATGGTTTTGTGCTTACCCTGTTTTAACTGACACATATCCCTACAGAAATACTCACTTACAACACCATAAGTACACTGAGACAGAAAAGGATCCAGACTTAGGATTAACAATAGCCTTTCCAACTACGAAATGGAGCTTAGTGAGGAAAGTTATAAGAGATATTACTGGTATCGCAGGTTTAAGACGATATAAAAATATTTTTGTATCTGTTTGGGGAAAAGATTTAACTTTTAAAAATCATATAAAGCGCTTTTTTAAAAAAACTAAAGGTTTCTTTATTACTAATCTATTAATTCTTGGTTTACTTATCATTGCAGGAAACGGTTGGCTTTACTTAATTCTTTGGTGGGTTCCTTTGCTTACTTTCTTTAGTCTTTTCTATAGAATAAGAAGTATAACCGAACATTCGGGTGTTTCAGGAGATGATGATTTTAACAATACAAGAACTACCATTGTTCCTTGGTTCTTAAGATATTTTTTGGCACCATTGAATGTTAATTATCATGTAGAGCACCATCTTTTTACTTTTTGTCCGTGGTATAATTTACCTAAGGCCCATCAGATGCTTAAGGAAAAAGGATATTTAGATAGAATGGAAATTTCTTATGGGTATTCAGATATTTTTAAAAAAATTATAACAACTTAATAAAAATAAATATTTTCTTAATCTTTATCAATATTTAAAGTGCCAAGCGCTTCATCATGTGAAGATTTTGAAATATTATAAAAGAACATGCATGAAATAGATGCAAGACCTAAAAGAGGACTTAAAATTGCTTGAAAATATGCCAAACGGTAAATAGGTTGTTGCATCTCCATGACTGTAGGATTCTTTACATCAAATCCAACAATTTCTAGAAGTAAACCGACAATGACCACTCCTAAGCCGCTAATTATTTTTTGAATAAAACCATTTGCCGATAAGTAAAGACCTTCATCTCTTCGTCCAGTAGAAAGTTGACCATCTTCAACAACATCGTAAACCATAGATATCACCAAAATCCAACCGACTGTTCGTAAAAAATAACCTACTGATAAAAAAAGTATAATTGTCCACCATAAAGCATCTGTTCCATTTTCTGGAAATAATTGAATTTGAAAATAAGGGTCCAATAATCTTAACCATAAAGGCATAGGTTCTATAATGAGATTTAAAAGAAACACTCCTATAGCAAAATTTTTCTTACTTCTTCCCTTAGCCAGAGGTGCAGCAATAAATCCAGCGAGAACAACT
The DNA here is from genome assembly GCA_036230365.1 of Pseudomonadota bacterium. GTDB lineage: Bacteria > Pseudomonadota > Alphaproteobacteria > MED-G09 > MED-G09 > AG-430-B22. The sequence goes on along the minus strand of JAZAJI010000069.1, from coordinate 7,283 downwards.
GGAAGACCAATAATAATAGGAAATAATTTTATTTCTTCAGGAGTCCATTGCCAAAAATAAATATTAAAATATGTATCTAAGCTTGAAAATATACCGATATTTAGAGCTAGAATAACTCCTCCAATAAAAAGAACTAACCAATTCTTATTGGAAAGAGATTCCGCTATTTCTTTCCAAAATTGAGAGAACTTAAAAGCCTTTGGTTCAGGTTTAATCATTTCAGGGATGTGTTTATGCGTTGATGTTGCTGATATAAAACCAAATAGCAAAATTAAAAAACATGCTAAAAGACCAAATTTTGGATATGCGGCAGGATTTAAAAAAGCTTGAGGGCCGGAAAATTTTTCAGTTTCAACAAGAAAATAAGCTAGCATTATATAACTCATAATCCCTAAGCCCATGTTTCCATATAAAACTCCGTAACCGCTTAATGTGTTTCTCCTTTCATAATCCGTAATTAATTCAGGACCAATTGCTGCTCTAGGGGTTTCATAAAAAGTAAATAAAGTTCTAAGAATCATTGCGGCTACTAATAATTTTATAAAAAGAGCTGTTTGTGAGGTATCAGAAGGGACAGAATAGAGATAATAAGCACTTAAGGCGAAAGGAATTATAGCAAGATAAACAAAAGGATGTCTTCTTCCCCATCTCGACTTAAAACGATCAGACCAGGCACCAACTAAAGGGTCTGAAATTGCATCAAATACTAATGCTATAGCAAGTGCATAAGATGCAAGTAATGGTTCAAGTCCTAAGATTTGATTAAAATAAACAAGCAGCCAAGATCCAAATAAGATATTTTTAACTCCTACAGCCCCTGAACCGAGGGAATAGAAGTGTAAAGTATTATTTGTAACCCTCTTTTTCATTACTTGCCCTAAATGTTTTGAAGATATTATTCATATACTATGTTTCTAGCCTTATCTAGAAGTAAAAAGACTTTCATCTTTTTGGTTTTTATTTTTTAATTGATCATGAATTTTTGAATGCATTTCTTCTGTAATAGGATATTTCCATATAATAATTATTGCAGATAAGAAAAAGAATGATGGTAGCGTAGAAAACAAAAATTTAAGCCCAAATAATTGATTTGGACTGTTAAAGGCATCAGCGCCTGTATTAAAACTTATCCAAGATAATGCTGTTAGTGCAAGCCAAGTACCTATTGAACCAGCTAGTTTTGAGGTAAATGACCACGATGAAAAAAATAAGCCAGATCTGTTTTCTCCGCTTTTTAGAGTATCAAGATCAATAACATCTGCTTTCATTGAATTAGGTAATGCAGCAAAACCTCCAGCTGCAAATCCAGTTGTAATGGTAATTGGTAACATCCACCAGAAATCTCCTTCACCTAAAAATAGATAAAAAGGGTGAGCAAAAGCAATCATTGAAAAACTAAAAATATATGCTTTATGTTTTCCAATTTTTTTTGATAACCAAACCCAAAAAGGGACAGCTACAATATTAGTAAGGTAGAAGAAAGTAAGCATATAAATAGCCATATCTTCTGCTTTAAGGACATATGTAATGAAGAAAAGATATAATGGTATTGTTATAGAGAAAGCTATTCCGCCGACCATAAATGCCATAATTAATCTCTTAAAAGGAGAATTTTCTAACATTATTTTAAAGCCTTTTATTGGAGAAATATTTGATTGAATATAATCTTTAGATTCTGGAACTTGCGTTACCGTTAGAAAGACACAAATAGGCATAATGATTACACTAGCAATTCCAACAATGTAGAGAACATTAGTGCTTCCTCCAAAACCAAAAAATATTAATGCTATTGTAGGTATTAACTGGGCGCTTAAACTTCCAACCACTCCAGAAACAGACCTCCATCCAGTAATCCTAGATCTTTCATTATAATCAGTAGATAATTCTGCGCCCCAGGCATAGTAAGGGATAATAAGCATTGTTGTGGCTATTGAAAGAAGAAACATCCATAAAAATAGATGACTGGCTCCAGCTCCTTCAGGAGGTATAAATAACATAAAAATACTCAGCATCATTAAAGGAGTGGAGATTACGATCCATGGCCTCCTTCTGCCCCATCTTGTATTAGTTCGATCATTAATATAACCAAAAATTGGGTCAGTTATGACATCAAATATACGGACTACTAGTATTATATTAGCTGCAATAGCAAGAGGAACGCCCATCTCACCAGTGTAGAATTTAGGGATAAAAACTAATATAGGGAAAAGAGCTATATTTATCGGCATCTCGGCCAAGCTATAATAAAATAATATTGATCTTTTAAGTTTCAATTTTTAATGTCCAACAATATAGAATACAATTAATTATCTAAATTAATAGGCTTATTACAATAACAATATTATTAAGCGACTAAATTAGAGGGTGAGATAAAATGTTTAGAGTTCAACCAATAGCGGAAGCTTTAGGAGTAGAGCTGCATGATGTTGATTTATGTCAAAATCTTTCAAAAGATATTTATTCAGAAATTAGAAGATTACTAGTGAAACACCAAGTAATCTTTTTTAGGGATCAAAATATCAGTTTTGCTCATTATAAAGCTTTAGCAGAATCTTTTGGGCCCATTCAAACTCACCCGGTGTACAATACAATTCCAGGTTATCCAGAAATTACCGTTCTTGAGAGTACAGCTGAAAAACCTTCAAAGATTGAGAAGTGGCATTCAGATATGACTTTTCGTGAGCATCCACCATTAGGATCAGTTTTACGTGCAAGAATATGCCCACCTAAAGGTGGCGATACTATGTGGTCAAGTATGACAGCGGCCTATGACGGGCTAACAAAATCAATGCAAGATTTTTTATCTGATCTTTCAGCCGAGCATGATTTTAGTTTTGGTTTTAAAGAAAGTTTAGCAGAAAAGAAAGGAAGAGAAAGATTAGCACAGGCAGTTTTAGATAATCCTCCAGTTAATCATCCTGTGATACGTATTCATCCTGAAAGTGGAAAAAAAGTAATTTTTGTCAATACTCTTTTTACTACCAGAATCATAGGCTTATCTGAAAAAGAAAGTACAGAAATTTTAAATTTTCTTTATGATCATATTATAAAGCAAGAATATACATGCCGATTTCATTGGGAGCCTAATTCAATAGCAATTTGGGATAATCGAAGCACTCAACACAAACCTATAAATGATTATTTTCCAGCTCATCGTCTACTTGAAAGGATAGCAATCGATGGTGATAAACCGTATTAATTTTTTGTAAGAAATTTTAAAATCCATTTAGTAACTTTTAATTCATCTGTTGGTGTATCTAAAGATTTACAGGCTTGTTGATATAAAGTTTCGCCAAAAATATCTTTTCGCATATCTAGTAAATCTTTTGCAAAATCTTTTTTGAATTCAATATGCCCTTGAAAAGTAAGAATATGATTATCAATAGACATCATTGCAATTGGGCATGATGAAGAGCTAGCTAATAATTTTCCATTGATCGGAAGTTTTTGCACCTCATCTTGGTGATTATAAATAAGGTTAAATTTTTCATCAAGGCGACCAAATAAAGTGGCATTCTTATTTAGTTGAGCTGAGTCAGTTCCAACATGCCAACCTTTTGAAGATTTTGCCACTGAGCCACCTAAAGCCGCAGCAATAATTTGATGCCCAAAACAAATACCAATAATATTCTTTTTTTTACTATTTAAGAATTGAATAAAATTTTTGAGTTCTTTAATCCATGGCATATCATCATAGGCACTAACTTTACTGCCAGTGATTAAATAAGAATCACATTCATCAATATTTTTTGGATATTCACCATTATGTGCTTCATAACTCGAAAGTTGAATATTTTGATCAGTTTGTAGAATTATTTCATTGAACATAGCAGGATATTGTCCATACTTTTCAGAAAATTTAGGTTTTATGGTGTCTGTATTTAAAATTCCAATTCGCACGAAAATCATACTCCTTGACGAAATCTATTATATTCCATTTATTTAATAGGTAATAATTAAAATAACAAAATTAGGGCACATATGTTAATTGCATTTTCTTTATTTCTTATGATTTTATCAGTTTATTTAGGCTTTCCAGTTGCAGCATTAGGATTGGGTATTGGCTTGTCTCTTATTTTTAATATTCACCAAGATTTTTATACAAAAAAAATTGGGACAAGATTACTACAGGTAGGAATCGTATTAATGGGTTTATCGATCAATTTTACTGAGGCATTAACGGTAACAAAAATTTATTTACCTATCATTTCTATTTTTGTTTTATTTGTTTTTATTCTTGGTTTAATTTTAGGAAAAATAATAGGTATAGATAAGCGGTTTACCCTTTTAATTGCTGCCGGTACATCGATATGTGGCGGAACTGCAATGGCTGCAATATCACCAATTATTAAAGCCAAACCTGAAGATTTAGCAGCAGGTATATCTATTATTTTTATATTAAATGCAGTTGGAATTATTTTCTTTCCTTTAATTGGGCAAGCCCTTAATTTATCTGATATTCAATTTGGTGCATGGGCTGCAACAGCTATTCATGATACAAGCGCAGTTATTGGCGCCTCACTAAATTATGGATCTTATTCAGTAGAGACAGCAGCAACATTAAAATTAGCAAGAACTCTCTGGTTAATACCTTTAATGATATTTTTGGTATTTAAAATGAATAGTGAGGAAAGGAAGATTCAAATACCTGTATTTGTTATTTTCTTTATTGTAGCTATAATCTTAGGTTCTTTTACTGATTTACCTTTCAACAGCACAGAAATTAAAAAATTTAGCCAAGTTTTTCTTTTATTAGGATTATTTTCTATAGGGTCGCAGATATCAAGAGAAACCCTAAAAAATTTTACAACTGATAGGTTATTATTCACATCAAGTTTATGGTTATTAGTTATCCCTATCTCTTATCTCCTGGTGAGTATAATGTGATGGATGAAATTTTCTGGATAATAAATATCCTTGTGAGATAATGATTATGCGGTTTAGTGTTATATTGAAACTATAAAAGGAGGATATTCATGAAGGTATTAATGACAGGCTGTACTGGGCACGCAGGTAGTCACGCTTTAAATCATTTCGTTGATAATGGTCACGAAGTCCATGCGCTTGTAAGACCACATCATATTCCAAATCTTGAAGAGCGTGAGAATGTTAAGTGGGTTGCAGGTGGTTTTGCTGACTCAGAAATTGTTAGTGAAACAGCACATGAATGTGATGCGGTTGTTCATATTGGAGCATCACATGATGAAGAAATGGAAAAATTAGATGCAAATTTCATTTCTGCTGTTGAAGAAGCTTTTAATAACTCCGGAAAGGTTTTTATAACAACAAGTGCAAGTGTTGTTTATAATGATACTAAAGGTGTGCCTCGAGATGAAAGCGAGCCTATTGAAAACCCTCACCCTTTACGTGCATGGAGGGCTCGTCACGATTTAGAGGTTGTAGGACTTTCTGAAAAAGGTATTAGGGGTGCAAGTGTAAGACCTGGTCTTATTTACGGACATGCTGGTGGATGGCTTACAGGTTTAATTTTTCGTGCCCAAGAGTCAGGAAAATCTCTTCATATTGGTGAAGGAACAAATCTAGTCAGTACAATACATGTCGATGCTTTGTCAGAGCTTTATCTTAAAATAGTTACTAATGAGAATGCGCAAGGAATATATAATGCTGCTTCTGACGAGGTAACTTGTAGTAAGGATTATGCAACTCTTATTGCGGATTATTTTGGACCAGATATAGAAGTTGTTTGTTGGCCGCTTGAGGAGGCAAGAGAAGCGCTCGGTGAATTAGCTGATTTATCTTGTATTGAATGTATCATTACATCAGACCGAGCTCGAAGCGAATTAGGATGGTTACCAATAGCTCCAAGCGTAGCTACAGAATTATCTAGGGGTACATATCGAACAGGTCCACTAGTCCCTTATTCTCACTAAGGAATTTATATGATTAATAAAATACAGTTATTATTTAGTGCGGCAAACACGGATGATAGGGATACAATCAATGATCTCCTTATAAATGAGTGGGAGTCTATAAAAAAGAAGTTACCTGATTTGCAACACAGGCGTGCAATACGGGTGCCAAAAGATCCAACTGCAAGCGTTCCACAAGATGGTCAACCAGATGATCTTCCAGAGCAGCCTCCCTTCGATGTTATGCTAGAATTACGTGGTGAAGATATATCGTTTGATTCACTTATTAAATCTATAGAGGGTATAGGAGAAAGGTTGGGACCTTTAATTGACGCCAATAACAGTGCGGCCCTAGTAGGTAATGAGCATATGATTGTTCCAGGTAGTGAGCCACTATTCCTTAATATGGTTTTAAGACGACCTTCAAAGTGGTCAAGAGAAGATTGGCATGATCATTGGTTAGAGCACCATGCAGCTGATGTACGAGAGAATGTTTCAGGTTTGCAGGGATATAGACAATTTCATGCCGATGAAAAAGCATCTAAAGAAGCTGCCGAGTCTGCACGGGTTGGTATTTATGATTATGAAGGTACGGCGGAAGGTTATTATTCAGATATAGAAAAATTTCTTGAAACCCTATCAGATCCTGAGGTTGCAAAAGATACTGGATTTATAGATCATAGTAGATCGGTTATGTGGTTATATAATCTTTATGAATAATCAGTGGGTAAGAATTTTTAGTATCTCAGGCGCTTACATAGCGCTATTAATAGGCGGAGCTTTTGCTACTGGGCAAGAGGCTATGCAATTCTTTGTTGGTTTTGGAAATAAAGGGCTAATAGGTTTATTAATTTGTGGCTTACTTATGGTTTATACCTGCTTTTCATTACTTAGAGCAGGAAGAGAAAATGATCTTCGAACTAATGAGGATGCTTTCCGACATTTTTGTGGTCGCTATCTCGGGATTTTTATGACTTGGTACACCATGATTATGATTGTTGCCGTCTATGGTGTGATGTTAGGTGGTGTAGGTGCAACTTTAGAGCAAGCCTATGGATTGCCGGTTATATTTGGATCAGGCCTTATGGCTATCTGTGCAACTGTAACTCTATTACTCGGCTTAAATAAAATTATTGAAGTTCTAGGAGTTATTGGTCCCGTAATTGTATTTCTCACATTGGCTACTGCAATTACTACTTTGTTAGATGAATCACTAGCTTTAAATGAGGGCGCTCGTTTATCCGGAGGACTTGAAATTTTAAAAGCTTCTGAAAATTGGTTTTTTGCTGCTATTTTGTACGCAGTTTTTTCCCTCCCAGGTTTATATGGTTTTTTACCTCTTGTAGGAACAACTATTAGAAGTAATTTTGAAGTAAAAGGGGTATCACTTTTTGGGCCATTACTCTTTATTGG
>JAZAJI010000068.1:0-7773 GCA_036230365.1 Pseudomonadota bacterium | reverse complement strand
AAGAAAACTCTAATGAAATTAGGGATGATGATACATCAGAAGTCTTAATTAGAAGGGTAGAGGAGTATAAAAAGCAAACTGCACCATTAGAGATTTATTATAAAAATAATAAAAATTTTAATAAAATCAATGGTATGGAATCAATTTCTAATGTATCACTTAATATTGAAAAATTTTTAGATATAGCGAATTAGTTTGTTGACTGTATTAAATTGAGAGCTATAATCCGCAAATTCGTCTTTATTATTAGTTGTTTTATATTTTGGAGGCTTTCTTGGCTCGTATTTCAGGAGTAAATATACCTACAAATAAGAAGGTTTCTGTAGGATTGACCTATATACATGGTATAGGAGATAAATCGGCATTAGATATATGTAGTCAAGCCGGTGTTGAAAAAGATAAGCGCGTTAATGAACTTTTAGAAACAGAAGTAATAAAAATAAGAGAAATAATTGATAGCTCTTACAGGGTTGAAGGTGAGCTTAGAAGAGATATTTCAACTAATATTAAGAGATTAATGGATCTTGGAAATTATAGAGGTTTGAGGCATAGACGAGGGCTTCCAGTTAGGGGTCAAAGGACACATACAAATGCTAGAACTCGAAAGGGACCAGCAAAAACAATTGCAGGTAAAAAGAAAACTGCTTAGGTAAAGAAATATGGCTGAAGATTCAAAAAGAGTAAAAAAGAGGAACAAAAAGAACATTACTTCAGGCGTTGCTCATGTTAATTCTACTTTTAATAATACTATGATAACTATTTCAGATGAAAGGGGTAATACTATTAGCTGGTCATCTGCTGGTTTAATGGGTTTTAAGGGGTCAAGGAAATCTACACCATATGCAGCTCAAATGGCAGCAGAGGATGCCGGCTCAAAAGCTTTAGAACATGGGGTAAAAACTCTAAAGGTCGAAATTCAAGGCCCTGGCTCTGGAAGAGAAAGTGCGTTAAGGGCACTTCAATCAACTGGATTTACAATTACTTCTATAAAGGATGTTACTTCAATTCCACATAATGGATGTAGGCCTCCTAAAAGAAGAAGAGTTTAATAAGATATTTAATTTTTAAAGGGGATTTAACTTGAGTATTGAAAAAAATTGGCGTGATTTACTTAAACCTAGTGTTGTCAACATGGAAGCTGGAGATGACCCCTTAAGGAAGTCAAAACTTGTTGTTGAGCCCTTGGAAAGAGGTTATGGAACTACACTAGGCAATTCATTAAGAAGGGTTCTTCTTTCATCATTACAAGGTTCTGCTGTTTATGGATTCAAAATCGATGGAGTTTTACATGAATTTTCATCTATATCAGGAATTAGGGAAGATGTTATTGATGTTGCGTTAAATGTTAAAAAGATAATATTTGGAGCTGATTTTAATGGAAGTAAAACTTTAACCTTAGAAAAGACTGGACCAGGGGTTGTTGTCGCTGGAGATATTGCTGTTACTGATGATATTGAGGTTTTAAATTCTGATTTAGTTATTTGTACCCTTGATGAAGATATAGACTTTAGAATGGAGTTATATATTAAGAATGGAAATGGATATGTTTCTGCAGAAGAAAATCGAAATGAGGATGATCCTATTGGTATGATTCCGGTCGATAGCATTTACAGTCCAGTAATTAATGTTTCTTATGATGTTGATAATGCAAGAGAAGGTGAATTCCTTGACTATGATAGACTTTCTTTATCTATAGAAACAGATGGATCTATAAAACCTGAAGATGCACTAGCGTTTTCAGCAAGAATCTTAATCGATCAATTAAATCCTTTTATTAATTTTGATGAACCTGAGGTAGAGGTAATAGAAGAGAGCGAGGATGAGCTTGAATTTAATGCATTTCTTCTTAAAAAGGTTGATGAGCTTGAACTTTCCGTTAGATCGGCAAACTGCTTAAAGAATGATAGTATTGTGTATATAGGTGATTTAATTCTTAAATCAGAAAATGAGATGTTAAGGACACCTAATTTTGGAAGAAAATCATTAAATGAAATTAAAGAGGTTCTTAGTGAGATGAATTTATCTCTTGGTATGGATATACCTAATTGGCCTCCAGAAAACATTGATGAGTTATCTAGAAAATTTACTGCCGATAAATTTTAATTGAGATTCTTTTTATGAGACACTTAAAATCAAAAAGAAAATTAAATAGAACATCAAGTCATAGAAAAGCTATGCTTGGTAATATGGCTGTTTCACTTATAAAGCATGAGCAAATTCAAACAACTCTTCCAAAGGCTAAAGAACTAGCTCCTTTTGTTGATAAATTAATTACTTTAGGAAAAAAAGGAGATTTACCGGCAAGGAAGAAAGCTTATTCATTGCTTCCAGAAAAAGAATGGGCAACAAAATTATTCGATATTCTTTCTGATAGATATAAATCTAGAAATGGCGGTTATACAAGAGTTCTTAAGGCAGGTTTTAGATATGGAGATTCCGCTCCTATGGCAGTTATAGAGCTGGTTGATAGAGACCCTGAAGCATTAGGTCAAGATTCAGGCCCTATGCTTGAAGAGTTAGCGGAAGAGTAGTTATCAATTTTCTTTGCCAACTTTTAAGATAGGCAAGAGATACCAGAACCAATTGCAGTGATTTTCAAAAAAAACCTCGTTGAAGCTAAATGACTTTACTTATAATCTAACTCTTCTTCATCTATTTGTGTGGCTTCTTCAATAACTGCAGGAATGTTTTCTACTGATGTTTCTTTTTCTTCTATATTAGTTTTTCCATTATAGCTTTCAGTCTTTTTTGTTGCCAAAGAGTCGCCTGAATAAAAACCTGATGAATCATCTTTGGTTTCGCATGCTGCAAAACAGAATAATATTAAATTAAAAGCAAAGAAATAAGATATTAATCTATTCATTATAAACACCTAAATTATTGTTAATATTTTTATTATAATGATTCCCGTTAAAAAAGTAAGGAAAGTGATTATAAAAAATCTTATTAAAAAGATTATGAATGATATATTCTTTGGGCAATTTATATATTTTTTTAAGAGGGTAAAATAAAGACACTATTTGCAGATCTAGGCGCAACAAACGCAAGGTTAATTATTGAAGATGATGATTCATCCTTGATTCTTGCGGAAAAATACAAAATGTCAGATTTTGAATCAATTGAGAATTTGATATCATTCTATCTTGGAAAAAATAATTTAACGAAATCTGTTAAGAGTGCGATTATAGGAGTCGCTGCGCCTATTTTAGATAATGATATTCAGTTTGTTAATAACAATTTTGAATTTAAAATTAGTCAAATCAAAAAAAAATACTTTCCTAATAATTTAATTGTACTGAATGATGTTCAATTACAGGCCTATTCACTTAATGCAATCAAATCAAAAAACATAATATCAGTGGGCAAGATTAAGCGCTCAGAATTTGGTCCAAAAATATTAGTAGTTCCAGGCACAGGTCTTGGCTTGGCAATTTTAAATTCAAATGAAGCTATAGCTACTGAAGCCGGTCATATAAATATTCCCCATTATGATAGCAACATAAATAATTTAATTGAAACCTTTGAAAACCTTAACGGACGAGTACCAACATTTGAAGATTTAATATCCGGGAAAGGAATATCTTTTATTTATGGATTTATTTCTCAAAATTTTAATCATTCCTTAAGCAATAGAAAAATTTTAGAAAACAAAGATGAGGATATTAATTGTGTTCAAACTAAAGAAGTTTTGCTAAAAATTTTAGCTCTTTTTTTAAAATATTCGGCATTAATTATTGGATCTCTAGGCGGTATTTATCTTGCAGGTTCCTTGATCTCAAGCTTATTTAAGGATTCAGATTTGAATCAATTTAGAGAGATGTTTGAAGATAGTCCTACTATGAAGGTATTTATAAAGAATGTACCTTTATACATACTTAAAGACAAAGATTTAGCCTTTAAAGGAGCTCAAGAATTAAAAGAAATAATAAATAGGCATTAAAATGAAAAGAATAAAATACACAGATATATTTAAAATATTGATACAAATTTTTTATAATATTCCATTTTTTATTATATCAAGGTTAAGAAATATTTTTATTAATCGTGTAAAAGTGAAAATTATTAAAAGAGATGGGGTTAGCTATAGAGACTTAAATGGAAATACAGAAATTGATATATATGAAGACTTTAATGTTTCTATAAATAAAAGGGTTGATGATCTCCTTTCTAGGATGACAATTGAAGAAAAGGTTGGCCAGATGTTTCATCCTCCAATATCTATAAATGGAGGTATGATTTCTAAAATTATGCATTTAGCCGGAGGAAATAAACAATCAATAGAATCTTTAATTATAAATAATCATATTTCACATTTTAATTTATACGGTTCACCTAGCCCTAAATATTTAGCAAAAGAGCTTAACAAGTTACAAAAAATATCTGAAAGATCTAGGCTCGGAATACCCTTAACAATAAGCTCTGATCCTATCCATGAAGTTCCAAGAGGAGGAGGTGTTGCTGCTTTTTCTTTGGAGGGTTTTTCAAAATGGCCTTCACAGTTGGGATTTGCTGCTTCTCGTGATGTCGAATTAATTAAAGAATTCTCTAAGATTGCATCAAGAGAATATCTTGCCGTAGGCTTAAGAACAGCCCTTCACCCTATGTCAGATCTAGCAACTGATCCAAGGTGGGCTAGAAATTTTGGCACATTTGGTTCAAATGCCGATTTATCATCAGAATTTACAAAAGCATATATGGATGGGTTCCAAGGTGATCAAATAAATAACGAAAGCGTATTAACAATGGTAAAGCATTTTCCGGGTGGCGGGCCTCAAGAGGATGGTTTGGATCCGCACTTATATTCAGGAAGAAATCAGATTTATCCAGGAAATAATTTTAATTATCATCTTAAGCCTTTTAAGGAAGCTATTAATAATGGGTTAAGGGTAATAATGCCTTATTATGGAATACCGGTTAACCAAACAAATGAGAATGTAGCAATGGCATATAACAAAGAGATATTAACTGACTTGCTTAGAAAGGAATTAGGTTTTGAGGGAGTTATTTGTACAGATTGGGGGATTATTTCAGGACGCCATTGGGGGGTAGATGATTTATCCATTAGCGAAAGGTATAAGAAGTCAATTGAAGCTGGGGTTGATCAATATGGAGGAGAAAGTACTCCAGAATATGTTATTGACTTAGTTAATAAAGATGAAATTAGTGAAGAAAGGATAGATCTTTCAGTAAGTAAAATTCTTAGAAATAAATTTGAATTAGGCTTATTTGAAGAACCTTTTGTTAATGAAGGGTTAGTTGATAGTAAGGTTGGTATAAAATCTTATTGTGAAAAAGGATTGGTGGCTCAGAAAAAATCAATTGTATTACTTAAAAATGACTTAATTGATAAAAAAAATATTCTTCCTCTAAATAAAGATATCAAAGTTTTTGTAGATGGGTTTAATAAGAGTTCATTTAAAGATTATTGTGAGGTTTGCGAAGAACCGGATGAGGCCGATTATATTTTATTGCAATTAAGAACCGTATTTAATGGAAAACAGCCATCAGGTATTGATAGGCCTTTAGATAATATTTTGAGCTCTATATTTCCAAATTCTGACCTAAATTTTGATGAAGATATAATTAAAAAGGTAAGAAAATATGCTTCCTATAAAAACCTTATAATAATAGTAGACCTTAATAGGCCTGCCATACTTGAAGAAATTAATTCATTAAGCAGAGGACTTATTGGTGTATTTGGTGTTTTAGATGAGGCTGTTTTAGATATTGTCTTCGGTAGATTTAATCCATCTGGAAAACTTCCTTTTGACATTCCTTCATCAATGGAAGAAGTTGAAAAACAAAAATCGGATGTTCCTGATGATACAGAGAATCCAACATTTAAGTATGGTTTTGGTTTAAGTTATCCTAAAAAATAAATTACTGATAATATATCTTACATATAGGTAGGGTCTTCAAAGTGTAGCTCTTCTTCACTAAGCACCTGAATATTGTATTCATTTCTTAAATCTTTAATTGTTCGAGAAAAATATTCTTGAGGAATATACCAGGGCCATTTTTTCGTCATAAGCTTAACTCTTTTCCAGGCCATAACTTTTTTCTTTCTCGCTCTAAAAGATATTAAGAGAATCCTCGAGATACCATAATTTTTATATAGTTTTTTATATAATTTAGTTAGTTCTCCGCCCGAAAACATATATTTAATTGTCCTTTTCCAAGGAATTCCTGATGTTCCTTGAATTGCAAAAGTATCTAAGATACTTTCTTCTTCTAGAGAAAGAGCTAATCCAAAAATAACATGTTGGCAGTCATGCCCAAGAAGGAATTGTCGATATCCTTCATCGAGGCCATTGTTTTCATCTCCAGTAAGTTTAGCGTCGGAACCGATGTGATCTAAATATTCTTCCAAGCCCTCACGAAGAGTTAATTCACAATTTTGTTCTTGGTAATTTAAGCGTTTCATTTTTATTATTATTATCTTTAACAAAGCATTTTAAGCACTAAATGTAAATTGAATGATTGTGGCTCCCCGGGCCGGACTCGAACCAGCGACCCAATGATTAACAGTCATTTGCTCTACCAACTGAGCTACCGGGGAACAGTTGACATTTTTTTAGCAGATGATTGACATTTTTGCTATCCAATAATTTGGTAAATATCAAATATTTACTAATGTTTTGCAAGTTTGACCTTAGAATATTTATTTTGGTATAAGGATATATGGCAAAAATAATATCATTTTTAAATAAATGCGGCCCTTTGTTTTTCGGGGTTTTCTTTCTTGCTCCAGTACTTGCGGAAATAATGAATAAATTTCATTTATTATTACCTTATTTTTCAAACCTTTTAATAGCTTTTATTATTGGATTAATTTGGGGTTTAGTTGCAACTCTACGAGGGAGCTGGATATGAATGAGGCCTTAATGAGAGAAGAGCAAGAAATTGCAAGGAAGTATCTTTTTAATGATACATGGATTTATATATTTTGGGGAATAGGGAATTTTCTTATATGGCTTTCATTATGGCCACTTGCAATTATGAATATTTTACCTTTATGGGCAATTTTATTCATAGCAATAATTAATTGTTGTTTGGCTTATCTTCCTTCTCATGAGGCACAACATGGGAATATTGTTAAAAGAAATTCACGATTTTTTTGGGTTAATGAATTAGTTGGGTATATTTCAGTTTTACCTCTTTTAACAGGTTATAAGCTTTTAAGAGAGACTCACATGCTTCACCATAAATATACAAATCATCCGGATAAGGATCCTGATATTGGAACAAAATCAAGAAATTTTTTTCATTCACTTTGGATTTGTGGAGTTATTAATAGGCAGCCAAATGCAGGATATGGCCTTCAATCAGATTTTTATAAGGAAAATATAAGTGATAGAGCTTTATCTGAGCATTTTCTTTTCTTTTATTTTCATTGGGTTTTATTGGCTGCTTTAGCTTGGTTTGGATTTGGATTAATTGCAGTAGCTATTTGGTGGATACCAAGGCTAGTTGGTACAGCTTATCTACAAATTACATTATCTTTTTTGCCACATAAACCAATGGAAGAGCAAGGTCGTTATAATGATACTCGTGGTTGGAAAGCCTATACCGGAACTATACTTACTCAAGGTATGGAGTATCATATTATTCACCATTTATATCCGTCAATACCATTACATAAAACGCCAAGCGCATTTAGGGATATGCGGCATATATTAATAAAAAAAGAATGTACCCTAGATGGCGGTATATAATTCAATTTAATAAGGAAAAACATGACTATATCAAACTTACCTAAAGCAAAAAAAGCTG
>JAZAJI010000067.1:0-8113 GCA_036230365.1 Pseudomonadota bacterium | reverse complement strand
TTTCAAGTTCTACATCTCTAATTATTTCAAATGATGAGGCCTTGTTAAAATAAGAAATGTGACAAAAAGCTATTAAGATAAGTATCTTTATTTTTTTCACTTAGGTTTGCCACCAGCCAGTTTTTTTATTTTTTATTTCTTTATTATCTTTAATTGGGGCTCCAATATAATTTTTATTTTTAATAATTTCCTTAGTTTTTTTATCTTTCTTTTCATTTTCAATTGGTTGAATAGTCTTTTTAGATACTTTTTCTATTTTTTCATTCTTGTTTTCTTTAGCTTTAATAGGCTTTCTTTCTTTTTTATTTTTCTCCTCTAGGGTATTTTCTTTATTTTTATCTTTTTTCTTGCTTTCACTATTTCTTGTATTTTTATTACCTTTATTAATATTTTCATTTTTGTCGGTTTTATTATTTTTCTTTTGAGGTTTTCTTGGTTTTTGGTTTTTACTTTTGCCAAGAATATTTAATTTCTCATCAAAGGAAGTAATCTTAATTTCTTTGCCTCTTAAATTAGTATTTGCGGATAATCTATAAGAAATATTTGTTTCACTTTCTAGCTTAGAAATATCATCTCTTTTATTATTAATTATAAAATTTAATATTTCTATCGGAACTTCTATATCTATTATTTTTGCTCTTTTATCGTTTGATGCATCAAGAATATCTCTAAAAACTTCAAGAGCAATTGATTCTGTAGATCTGAGAATTCCCTTTCCATCACAATGAGGGCAACTTTCATAATTACCTTCTTGAATACTTGACCTAATTCTTTGCCTGGACATTTCTAACAATCCGAAGGAACTTATTCTTCCAACTTGGATTCGTGATCTGTCAGACTTTAGAGATTCTTTTAATCTTTTTTCAATACTTCTTCTGTTTGAGAATTTTTCCATGTCAATAAAATCAATAACTATTAAACCGGCCATATCTCTTAATCTTAGTTGTCTTGCAATTTCTTCTGCCGCTTCAAGGTTCGTTCTCAAAGCAGTGTCTTCTATATTGTAATCTTTCTTTGATGTTCCAGAGTTAACATCAATTGCTACAAGAGCTTCTGTTTGATCAAGAACTAGAGAACCGCCTGATCTTAAGGGTACGCTTTCGGAATAAATTGAATTTAATTGGTCTTGAATATTATCCTTTTGAAAAATTGGCGTAGATTCTTTCCATTTTTGAACTTTCTTAGCATGGCTAGGAATCATCATCTTCATTAAGTTCTTTGCAGCCTTATACTGCTCTTCTCCTTGAACATATATTTTATCAATATCTTTTGTGTAGAGATCTCTTAGAGTTCTTTGAATCACATTCCCGTTTTCAAAAATCAAAGATGGCGCATTAGCTGATAGGGTGTCATCTCTCACTTTATTCCAGCTTTTAATCAAAAATTTAAAATCCTTTTTGATTTCGTTTGCTGTTGTTTTACTGCCGGCGGTTCTTATAATTAACCCCATATCATCTGAAACATCTAATTTTTCTAATATATTTTTTAATTTTCTTCTTTCCGTCGAATTATTTATTCTTCGGCTAATTCCTCCACCTCTTGAACTGTTTGGCATTAAAACGCAATATCTTCCTGGAATAGAAATGTAAGTTGAAGCAGCAGCACCTTTGTTACCTCTTTCTTCTTTAGATATTTGAATTAATATTATTTGATTTTTTTTAATTACTTCTTGAATTTTATACTTAATTCTTTCACTTTTCTTTCGCTCAGAATTAATTTCATCTAATTCATCTCCTCCAATGTTATCAGGTTCGTCGGATTCTTTTTCTTCTTTTATGTTTTCAGAATCTTTTTTCTTTTCTTCTTTCTCAAGTTCTTTAAGTTTTTCTTTATCCGATGCAGGAATTTGATAATAATCTGAGTTAATTTCTGAGAAAGGTAAGAAAGCGTTCCTATTTCCACCATAATCGAGGAAGGCTGCTTGTAAGGATGGTTCTACTCTGATTACCTTGGCAAGGTATATGTTTCCACGAATTGGTTTTTTTGCATCAAATTCGTAATCATAATTTTCTAATCTTTTCTGTTTTATTACTGCTATCCGAGTTTCCTCTTGATGGACAGCATCTATTAAAATTTCGTTTGTCATTTAATTTATCTCCAAATGCCATAAATTTTGAGTAAATATTCTCAAAGCTTATTTCTGGTAAATAATTTCTATTTTTAGAATAATTCATGGCTTAACTTGTGTTCTATAGGGTAATTTCTAAATTAATCCCTATTAAAATTCCTTTTAATCTTTAATTAAATAAATAAATATTTAATCATATTAACGACTCCTTTATATTAAATACTGGTATTTTGACAAGCTTCTATTGAAATTATCTAAGAAAAATGCGGTTTTTTAATAATATATCATACTTTTTTTTAGTTATTTGGATTATGTTTTTCTCAGAAATAACATTATCTAATGAAATAGGTTCTGTGTCTAAAATTAGATTTTCTGCAATTAATAGCGGAATTAAAGTCGTTATAGATGTGGAAGAAAATTTTAAATATGAGGTTTTACCTCTCTCATCACCGCCACGCGTAGTGGTTGATCTTTATAATGTTAAGTTCGATAGTAATTTTTCTTTTCCAAAACCGGCTGGAATTATAACCAATGTAAGATTTGGAAATTATACATCAGATGTTCGAATAGTATTTGATTTAAAAAATTCTGGTAATTTAAAAAAAATTAAAATTTTAAAACCAAGTGTAGGGCAAAAAAGAAGATTAAGTTTTGAAATAGTTTCAGAAAACATAAACATAAATGAAAATATGGAGAAAGCTAATAAAAGAGTAAATTATAAAAAAAGAAAGACTATTGTAATTGATCCTGGTCATGGAGGTAAAGACCCAGGAACATCATATCCTTCAGAAGTATCAGAAAAAGATATTGTCTTAAGGTTTTCGAGAATTTTAAGAAAAAATCTAATGAGAAATAAAAAATATCGAGTTTTTTTAACTAGAGATGATGATAGATTTGTTCCTTTAAAAGAAAGAGTTGATTTTGCAAAAGGCAAAAATGCCGATTTATTCATCTCAATTCATGCCGATGCTTCCAATTTAAAAAGTACGAGAGGTTTTTCCATTTATACTCTATCAAACAAGGGTCTAGACAGGGAAGCCGAGAAACTTGCTAGTCGAGAGAATAGTTATTCTACAAAAAAAAATAAATATAATGAAAATTATTTAAGAAATGCAGTTAATCCAAAAGATTACATAAATAATAAGAATAAATTAAGAAATGCCCAAGAAAATTCATCAGAATTTGCAACTCTTTTAGTAAAGAGGGTTTCAACAAAAACTAATTTATTAAAAAATCCACATAGATATGCTGGTTTTGCGGTGCTTAAATCTTCTAATTTTCCAAGTGTTCTTGTTGAGTTAGGATTTGTTACAAATGAATATGATAGAAAAAATCTGAGAAGTGGAAATTGGTTAACAAATATTTCATACCAATTTGTTGATGCTATTAACAAACATTTCAATTAATATTAATTTATGCGAAATGATTATTTGAAATATGTTGAGGATATTGAACGAAGTATAGAATTGTTCAGGGGGTATCTTTGACTGGGATTCTTCCTTAGAAAAGCTTGAAAGCCTTAATAAAAAAATAGAAGACAGCAACATATGGGATAATAAAGAAGAAGCTCAAAGCATTATGAAAGAGCAATCTAATTTAGAGAATTCGATCAATCAATGCATTAAGGTTAAAAGCGATCTAGAAGAAATTACTGACCTAATAGAGCTTTACGAGAATGAGAAAAATGAAAATAATGAACTAGAGAAAGAAATATTATCCTCTTTGGAGGAGTTATCGGATAGAGCAAATATCTTAACTTCAGAGGCAATGTTATCTGGTGAAGTTGATTCTAATTCAGCATTTATAGAGTTTCATCCTGGCGCAGGTGGAACTGAAAGTCAGGATTGGGCTCAAATGCTGCTAAGAATGTATAATAAGTGGGCAGAACATAAAGGTTATAAAGTTGAATTAATTGAAGAAACTCTTGGAGAAGAAGCTGGAATTAAAAGTGCAACAGTAAAATTAATAGGTCATAATGCTTATGGATGGCTAAAAGCTGAATCAGGAATCCATCGTTTAGTAAGAATCTCTCCCTTTGACTCACAAAAAAGAAGACATACAAGTTTTGCAAGTGTTTGGGTATACCCTGAAATTGATGAAAATATAATTGTTAATTTTAAAGAATCTGATTGCAGAATAGATACTTATAGGTCTTCCGGAGCAGGCGGCCAACATGTAAATACAACTGATAGTGCAGTTAGAATTACTCATATTCCGACCAAAATTGTAGTACAGTGTCAATCTCAAAGATCTCAACATAAAAATAGAAGCACAGCATGGTCAATGTTAAGGGCTAGATTATATGAATTGGAGCTTCAAAAGATTGAGACTCAAGCGCAAGAAGCATTAGAAAGTAAATCAGAAATAGGATGGGGACATCAAATTAGATCATATATCTTACAGCCATATCAAATGGTAAAAGATTTAAGAACTAATGTAGAGGAAGGTAATCCATATTCTGTTCTTGATGGAAAAATTGACAAATTTTTGGCTGAAGCTTTAGCAAAAAAGGTAGTTAAAAATCAATAATTTAAATCTCCTTAATTTTTTCTAATACCTCATCAACATGTCCTTTAACTTTAACCTTTTCCCAGTAAAAGAATACTTTTGAATTTTCATCAATTATGAATGTTGACCTTTGGATCCCCATATATTTCCTGCCATACATTTTTTTTTCAACCCAAACACCAAATTTTTTTATAATCTCAATTTCTTCATCAGAACCCAGTAGTATTTTTAAGTTGTGCTTTTTAATAAAATTTTTATGTGTTTTTAAACTGTCTTTTGAAATTCCAATCACTTCAGTTTTTAATTTTTTAAAATCTTTTAATTTATTACTAAAATCTTTTGCTTGATTGGTGCATCCAGGAGTATTGTCCTTTGGATAAAAATATAAAATGAATCTTTTTCCTAATAGATCTTTGCTGTTAATAGTTTTATCATTTGAAAGAGGAAGAGAAAAAGCGGGTAATTTATCTCCGATTTCGATTTTTTTATTCATTTTTTTCCTTATAAAAGTCTTGAAATGAAAGAATTATCAAAAAAAATATTAATTTCTATTTCTTACGCCTTTAGTTTTTTGAGTTTTGCAATATTTTTTTTATTAGTAAATCTCCAATTTAAAGAAATTAATTTAAGTCCAGTAACTCCTATTATAAATAAGATTCTTATTTCGAATAAAATAATAAATCAGAATATGAAATTAAATGGAATTAATATTTTTTTTGAAAGAAATGATAAGAGGTTAAAAATAGATTCAAGCCTAATGATTCATGACCCTAGTTTTGATAAATGGATACTAGGCTTTGATAATTATTTAGCTATAAATCTAAACTTAAGTAAACATGAAGAAGATTTTATAACTTTTAAAATATCAAATTTAATAGATTTGTCTCAAGAGAAAGAAATAATTAAAAAATTTCATCTTTATGGAAATCTTATAATTTTTGAGGATTTTTATAAAATATTACTAACCGGAGAAGCAGAAAATTTACCTTTAAGCCTTGTTAAGGTTTTGTGGCCCGAAAATTTAGGAAAGGGTGCTAGAGAATGGACAGTTAAGTCATTATATAATGGTTCAATTAAAAGGTTAGATATAAAATCAGATTTTCTTATTTCAAAAGATGGGTATTTGAAGGGAAAACCAATTTTAGATTTTAACTTTACTTTTATTAACATTGATACATTTTATCTTAAAGATTTACCTCCTATCACAGAAACCGAAGGAATCGCGCATTTAGATTTTGATTCATTTCACATAATCTTAGACCGTGGAATTATAAAGCTTGATGATAAAAGTATTGTTAAATTAGATACGGGTAGGTTTGATGCGTTTGAAATAAGAAAGAAACATGGACCAGCTCAAGTTAAAATTAAATCAATTGCAAATACTGGTTATTTTTTTAAACTTCTTAGTGAACATAAGAAAATTAAGAAACTTCTTTACTTAGATGAAAAAATTTTAAATGGTGATGGGGCTCTAGATCTTCAATTTAATTTTCCTTTAAAAAAAGATTTAAGATTTTCAGAAACTAAAACAATTTTAAGCTTAACTTCCAAAGAATTAAAAATTTATAACATGAATAAAGAAGAAAGCGTTTTCAGTGAATCTGTATTCCTAAAATTAAGTAATCATAAAGATAAAAAAGGATATTTCTCGGGCAATATTAAGGCAGATCAATTAAAAATACTTCAACTACCTATTTTTGCGCAAATATTGGATATTTCTTTGCCAAGTTTAAGTAATATTAGTGATGGTGGAAGGGATATTTCTTTTAGTCAGTCCTTAATTGATTTTGAGCTGTCTTATAAAAATATTAAAATTTTAGAAGCAGTTATTAAACCTGAAAGTAATTTGCCAGTTGTAGGAAATAGCTTAGGAATATCTCTATCTGGAAATTATGTATTTGAAAATAAATATGCCGATTTTTCTGGAACTATAGTTCCCGTTTCTTGGATAAATAATTTGCCTTCCAATGTTCCTATTCTAGGAGAACTATTCTCAGGAAGTAAGGAGGGAGAAGGTTTATTTGGCGTAAAATTTAGTGTTTTAAAAGAAAATGAAAATGATTTAAAAATTGAGGCAAATCCTTTATCTGTTTTGACTCCAGGAATTTTTCAAAGGATATTTGATTAGTTTAACTTTATAATTACGCTCTTTTTCTTTCCGACTGATAGTATTAATTCGCCTTCAGATAAGAAATCATCTAGTTTAATTAAGTATTTTTCATCAGTTATTAGTTTTTTATTTACTTTTACAGCCTTAGATTTGATTAATCGTCTGGCATCACTATTTGAATTGGACAGATTTACATCTTTGTTAGACATTAATTTTAAAAGACCAAAACCGTCTTTGAAATCTTTTTTACTAAATAAAATACTCTTCTTGCTCAGCCAATCAGAGTCTTTTCCATGAACCAATTCAGTAATTTTAGTTGCTAAAATTTCTTTACCTTTTTCTACCTCTTCATCTTTAAATTTTTCTATTTCTGATATTTCTTTAAGACTTAAATCTGTAAACAATCTTAAAAACTTACCTACATCATTATTTTCTGTTTTATCTCTCCAATAATTCCAAAAATCTCTAGGATGAGTTGAATAGTTACTTTTTTCATCAATATAATTTAACCAAATTGCACCATCTTCTGTTTTCCCCATTTTTTGTCCTGATGAAGTAGTTAATAAAGGCGTTGTCAGCCCAAAAATTTCCTCCCCATCAATACGGCGCGTAAGATCTATGCCGCATATAATATTGCCCCATTGATCTGAACCACCCATTTGTAAAACACAATTATATTCTTTATTAAGCTTATAAAAGTCGTAGCCTTGCATAATCATGTAGTTAAATTCCAGAAAAGAAAGATTCTGCTCTCTTTCTAATCTTAATTTTACAGAATCTAAAGATAACATTCTATTTACCGAAAAATGACTTCCTATTTCGCGTAAAAAATCAATATAATTAAGATTATCTAGCCAAGAGCAATTATCTATAATTTTGGCATTCTTAATATCTATAAACTTGTTAAATACAGCTTTAATTCCTTCGATGTTACTATTAATTTCTTCTAGGGATAACATTTTCCTTGATTTATCTTTTAATGACGGATCTCCTATTTTACTTGTAGCGCCACCTATTAAAATAATAGGATTATGGCCAAAATCTTGGAGTTTTTTTAGAAGCAAAATTTGCATTAATGACCCTACATGCAAATTTGGTGCAGTGCAGTCAAAACCAATATAGGCAGTTACGGATTCATTTAAAAAGGTCTTATCCAAACCTTCAGGGTTGCTAGTTTGGTATATATAACCTCTTTCTTGAATATGATTTAAGAATTCAGATTTAAAATTATACATTTTTACTCCAGAAAGAAATTAATTAGAAATCAGGACCGATTAGCCTTGAGTCTAAATATTTATTTACTTCGTTCATTAATCTTTCAATTTTATTTTCATAAAAGTGATTTGCACTACTAATATTTTTATAGTCAATATTTACATTTCTTTGTGTTTGAAGTTTTTCAACCAACCTTAGTATATCATCTTTTG
>JAZAJI010000066.1:0-20312 GCA_036230365.1 Pseudomonadota bacterium | reverse complement strand
CTGAAATAATTTTCCCTAAGATAAAACCTTAATAGTTGATAGTGACATTTTTCTTTTTTTGTTGTAAAGAAGCAACATATCGATAAGAGTTAATGTTGGATAAATTTTTAGTAATAGATTTGGATATGGATTTAAGATCTGCAAGGGCAGATTTTGAAAGAAAATATCTTATTGCTCAAATTAATAATTTTAATGGCAATATAAGTAAAACAGCTAAATACATTGGCATGGATAGATCTGCATTACATAGAAAGTTAGGTGATCTAGGAATAAAACCTAAAAGAAATCTTCAAAATATTGTCGGCTATAAATAATTAACAACTGGATTAATGATGAAAATTATAATTTGTGGAGCTGGTTTGAGTGGAAGAGCTATTGCAGAGAAGCTTTCAGAAATTGGTAACGAGGTTACTGTTATCGATTCATCTAAGCGATTAATAGAGAAACTTGGAAATAAATTAGATGTAAGAGGAATAGTAGGCCATGGAGCCCATCCAGATGTTCTTGGTGATGCGGGTGCTGCCGATGCAGAAATGTTAATTGCAGTAACTCCTTCAGATGAAATTAATATGATGGCTTGTCAGGTAGCTCATTCGTTATTTGAAGTACCAAAAAGAATAGCAAGGGTAAGAGATAAATCTTATTTAAACCCTTCTTACGAAGATTTGTTTACAAGTTCAAACCTGCCGGTAAATATAATTATATCCCCTGAAAAGGAAGTGGCAGATTCAGTTTTTAGAAGATTTGAATTACCAGGTGCTTTTGAAAATGTACCTTTTTGCGATAATCAACTGCGCTTTCTAGGAATTAAAATAGATGAAGATTGTCCAATTATTGATACACAAATAGGATCATTGACTGAGTTGTTTCCAGACCTCAATACTGTAATAGTAGGGCTTTTCCGTGAAGATAATATTATTACTCCTAAATTAAATGATAAATTAAAAGAGAATGATTTAGCTTACTTAATTTGTCCTAGTGATTTGACAGAAAGAACTCTTTCTATCTTTGGAAAGACTCCTGAAATGGCTAGAAGAATAGTATTGGTTGGGGGTGGATCGATTGGAAAAGAGGTGGCAAAACTTATTGATGCTAAGATTGACAATATATCTTTAAAAATTATTGAAATGAATGAAAAGAATGCTGAAGAATTATCTGAGAAATTTGAAAAAAATATAATAATCCTTGGTTCAGGGATGGATAAAGATATCCTAAATGAAGCAGAAATTTCTAATGCAGATATCCTTATAAGTTTAACAAATAGTGATGAAACAAATTTTATTTCTGCAGCTTTTGCCAAAAGTGATGGATGTGACAGAGTTTTAGCTTTGCTAAATAATAAAGATTTTCAAGGTTTAATCAGATCTGTTGATATTGGAGATTATTTAGATCCAAAAGCTATAACGGTATCATCTATATTAAGGCATGTTAGGAGGGGGCATATTAGAAATATATATACGCTAACCGATGGATCTGCAGAAATAATAGAAGGTGAAGTTTCATCTTCTTCTGAATTAGTTGGTCCCACTATAGAAGAATTACATCTTGAAAATGGATTAAGGATAGGCGGAATATTGAGGGATCAAAAAATAATAATGCCAAGAGGTGAAACTAAAGTAAAAGAAGGGGATTATGTTATTATCTTTGCGATTCCAGATAAGATTCATGATGTTGAACAGTTATTTAGGGTAAGCTCAAGTTACTATTAATAAAATAAATAAATAAAATTTAGATTATTAATTAAAATAATTAAAAAAATATCATTATAAATAATTCATGCTTGATTCTGTTGCCAATAATATTGCTGATGATGAATTTAATTTTGTTAATAATTTAATTAACAATTCTAGTCATGTAACTATCTTTTTAATTAGCGGAATTAAACTTGAAGGTAAAATATCTTCTATTGGAAATAAAACAATAACATTAAATGGATCAAATAATTCGCAGCTTATATACAAACATGCAATATCTACTATATTACCTGTTTAGTTTTATTCTTTGCTTTATTCCAAATTTTTTCTAATTCAGAGATATTTGTTTTATTAAATTTTTTGTTTTCTTTCTCCAATTCTTTTTCAATATAAGAAATTCGCTTAGTAAATTTATTATTAGTATTTCTTAATGCAGACTCTGGATCAATTTTTAGTTTTCTTGATAAATTAACTATTGAAAATATTAAATCACCAATCTCCTCATTGGTATTTTCTTTATCATTTATTTCTAAAGCTTTATTAAGCTCATCAAATTCTTCTTTTACCTTATTCAAAACATCTTCAAGATTATCCCAGTCAAACCCATTCCTAGATGCTCTTTTTTGGATTTTAATTGATCTATTAATTGCAGGTAATGTATTGGGTATGTTGGAAAGAATTCCATCATTACCTAAGCTCGCTCTCTCTTCTTCTTTAATTTTTTCCCAGGTTGAATCTATTTCACTTATATCTTCTTTTTTATCCTTATTAAAGACATGAGGGTTTCTTCTAATCATTTTTTCGCATAAAACTTGAATTACATCACTTATATCAAAATTTGATTCCTCTTTATTTATTTGTGCATGAAAAATAACTTGAAATAATAAATCGCCTAATTCTTCACACAATGACTCAATATCTTGATTTTCAATAGATTCAACAACTTCATAAGCCTCTTCTATGCAATATTTTCTAATACTTGACGAATTCTGACTTTTGCTCCATTCGCATCCGCTATTTGGGTCTCTAAGTTGTTGCATAATTTTAATCAAATCTTCGAAGTTATATTTATTTTTTTTTAATTGAGCAGTCATAATTCATTCCTTTTATAATAATATTATATAAAAAATATGCTTTTTGCGTTTCTTTATAAATCTAAATATCATTAAATTTAAATTCAATTGCCTTAAAATTGACAAAAATACATAATAAATGGTATATCTGTCTGATTATAAAGAAAAAAAGGGGGAGAGTGTATGTCTGCATTCAAAAAGTTTAATATTTCAGTGTTTTCGCTGATTTTTATTTTAATTTCCTTTATTAATATTGATATTCTTGCACAAGAACAAAGTGATGAAGTGGAAGAAATTATTGTTACTGGGTCAAGAATTAAAACGACAGCAACAGATAGTTTTTCGCCAGTTTCCATAGTCGATCAAGAGGATATTCTTTTATCCGGTAAGATTTCTATCGGTGAAGTTTTATTAGAACTTCCTGGCCAAGGATCCGGTTTAAATAGAAATTATAATAATGGTGGTGATGGTTCAGTAAGAATTGATTTTAGAAATTTAGGTGCTGGTAGAACCCTTATACTTGTTGACGGAAGACGATGGGTAAATAGTGGAGAAGGCGCAGATGGTTCTGTAGATATAAATACAATACCTACCGCTGCAGTTGAAAGGGTTGAGGTACTTAAAGATGGAGCTTCATCAATTTATGGTTCTGATGCTATTGGAGCTGTCGTAAATATTATTACAAAAGATGAATATGATGGAGTTGATGTTTCTTTCCAAAGAGGAGAATATTTTGATGGTGGAGGAGTTGCAGATAACTTCTCAATTACCATGGGCACTACTTTTGATGGTGGTTCATTTATGATGGGAGCATCTTATGTTGATGTTCATGAACTAGGTAACTGGGAAAGAGAAGAGACTGCTGCTCAACCAAGTTTTGGAGGTTCATCTGGTACACCGCAAGGCCGTTTGGCTTATGGCGGTGTTGTTCCAGGTTGCAGTAATTGGACTCCAAGCGAAGGAACAAGCGGTTCGTCCCCAAGTGATTTTAGATGTTGGACAAGTCCCGAAGATAGATTTAACTACAATCCTTACAACTATGTGGAAACACCAAGTGAAAGGAAAAACTTTTTTGCTAAAGGAAGATATTCAATTGCGGAAGATACGGATATAACTTTATTTGGTGTTTATCAAAATAGGGTCTCAGATCAGCTATTAGCTCCTATGCCTTTGTTTTATGGATTTGGAGATTTTGGCGGAAGTGAAGGAATATCAAGAAATAACCCTTATAACCCATTTGGTTTAGAGTTTTGTGATTTAACTGGATTATCAGTTGAAGGAAAAGAATGTAATGATGCTAATTATCCTGACGGTTATGCTGTTGGTTGGTTGGGTCGACGTCTTCTAGAGGCCGGTAATCGTGACTTTATCCAAGATATAGAAACTTATAGAATATCTATGGGATTAGAAACTAAAATAGCAGGTTGGGATGTTTCTGCATTCTATTCATGGGCTCAAAACAAGAGTGTTACAACTACAAAGGGACTTCTTAACACTGGAAATATTAAGAAAGCGCTAAGTGGTGATGCTTGTACAGGAAGTTGTGTAGCTTTAAATATATTTGGAGGTCAAGGATCTGACAGTAAATATATTGGTGACGGCTTATGGACTGGATCTGGATCAATTACTCCAGAGATGGTAGATTATATAACCTTCTTAGCGCACGATACCGGTGAAAATGAAATGAAAAACTTTGGTTTTGATGTATCTGGAGAACTCGCTCAATTACCTTCTGGACCTATAGGATTAGCTTTTGGCTATGAACATAGAAAAGAAGAAGGTGGTTTTGAGCCTGATGCATTTATTGCTGCTGGTTTATCTTCAGGTAACGCGGCTAGCCCAGTAAAAGGTGAGTTTGAAGTTGATGAAACTTATATTGAATTAGCTGTTCCTGTTGCTCAAGGTTTAGACTTAAGTGCATCGATAAGATATTCTGATTATTCTTCATTCGGAGAAACTACTAATTCAAAATTAGGTTTAACCTACTCGCCAAATGAGATTGTAACTTTTAGAGCTACTTTTGCAGAGGGTTTCAGAGCACCTTCAATTGGCGCATTATATAGCGGAAATAATGATAGTTATCCTGATATTCAAGATCCTTGCGATGTTAATGCAGACAACTTTACAGGTAATGCAGACGGAACTCAATCTGGTCAATGTTTAACTGATGGTGTTCCTGCTGGATTTACTCAGCCTAATACACAAATTCGTGTTACTGTTGGTGGCAATCCAAATGTACAACCTGAGGAATCAGAAGGTTATAACTTAGGTGTAATATTAGCTCCTGTTGAAGGGTTAAAACTTTATGCTGATTATTATGAAATTGAGATTACTGATACAATTTCAACTATAGGATCACAATTAATTATGAATGGTTGTTATAGAGAGAATAACCAAGCTTATTGTGCTTTAATTGATAGATTGTCTACGGGTTATGTAAAAGATCTAAGAAATACTACCAACAATATAGGAATGGTTGAAACTTCAGGATTTGAGATAGCAGCAACTTATGATTGGAGTGACGAACTTGGAAATTGGAGATTTTCTTCTGAGATAGCAGTTCTTGATACATATGATGTTACTAAAGCTGATGGTTCAGTTGAGCATTATGCAGGTTATGTAACTGGTAATGGCAGAAACCAATTTAAAGAGCTAAAAGGTAATATTGCTCTTGTTTGGAATAAAGAAGAGTTAACAGTTTCTTTAGCTGGTCAATATCATGGAGAGGTAGACGGTGTTGCTGGGCAGGTTCCTAGAACTAGCGCTACTGGATCATATCTTGCTGGTGATGAAATTAGAACACTTGGAGATACTTGGTACTGGGATGCACAAGCATCTTACATTTTTGAAAGTATAAATTCTACTTTAACTATTGGAATTGACAATATATTAGATGAAGATCCACCTTATTTCCCAGATTCATTTGCCAATGATTTTGATCCTTCATACAGAACTTGGGGGTCACAATTCTGGTATGTAAGAGTTGCTTCTCAATTCTAATATAATAAACTCTTATAATTAAATTTTGGCTTGATCATTATAAAATGGTCAAGCCTATTTTATTTATAATCTAATGATTGTTTTAAAAACCTTGAAGGATGATATGCGGCATAGTTAGGTTCCCACCCTTTAATATCTTCTCTTACCAACCATCTACTTATTCCAAAAAGTATTGGAGCAAAAGGCATATCATCTAACAATATTATTTCTGCTTCTTTAAGGATTTCTGCTCTTTTATTTAAGTCTAACTCCTGTAAAGCTATATCAATCAATTTATCAAAAGTAGGATTATTATAGTTTCCATAATTTAAGGGACCGGATGATTTTTGGAATAAAAAAAGAAAATTTGATGCATCATTAAAATCGGCAACCCATCCTGCATCCCCAACTTGGAAATCTCCAGTTCTAAGATAATTATATAGAACTTTTGGCTCAGAGCCCTCTAAGACCAACTGAATGCCAGAATTTCTTAACATTGATTGAATGGCCACCATATGTTTCTTTTGATCACCACCTTGTCTATATTTTAAGGTAAATTTTAAAGGGTTATTTTTGTTATAACCATTCTTCCAAAGCAATTCTTTTGCTAGCTGATATCTTTCTTCTTGAGATAAATTTCTTTCTTCAATAAGTTCTTCATATTCATAATTTTCAATTCCTTTAGGTACTAGAGACCATGCTATAGTTTCATTAAACCCTCTAATTTTATTAACAATTACATCTCTGTCGATTGAAAGAGAAACGGCTCTTCTAATTTCAGGATTTGTGAAAGGCTCAGATAGAGTGTTAAAAATAAGATAAGTAATCACCAAAATATTGTCTTGTCTAATGTTTGTTGGCATATTTTTCTTCAGCCAATTAGTTTTATTTTCAGGAAAACCGCTATTTATATCTAGTTCACCAGCTCTAAATCTTCTAAGAGCTGCTTCGTTATCTTCAGTAGGGTAGTATAGAACCTCGTCATACCAAACATTATTATTATCATAGAATTTTTCATTTCTTTCTAATTTTATGTGATCATGAGCTCTCCATGATTTTAATTTATATGGACCATTTGTTTCAATATTTTCAGGTTTAATCCACTCCTTTCCATACTTATTTATAATATGACTTGGAATAGGGTAGGTAGTGTAGTGGGTTAATAATTCTTCAAAATAAGGGGCAGGATAATTAAGTGTAATCCTCAAAGAATAATTGTCTAATGCCTCTACACCAAGTTTTTCTGGCGCCAAAGAACCTAAATTAACTTCATAAGCATTTCTTATTAAATACAATAAAGACCCATACTGTGAAGCTGTTAAAGGATCTAATACTCTTCGAAATCCATTAACATAATCTAATGCTGTAACATTTATACCGTCTGACCAGTAATGATTCTTCTTTAGATAAAATGTATATACCAAACCATCTTCACTGATTGAGTAATCTTCTACAGATCCTTTTAATGATTTTCCGTCTTTACCTTTAGTAAATAGACCTACAAATATATCGTTAATAACACTTCCTTCCCAATGACCGGTAGCAAGATGAGGATCTAGTGTGTCTGGTTCAGCTCCATTCCCACGATGCAAGACTCTCTCAGAAGCTAACAGGATAGATGAATTGATTAGAAGTAATAGAAAATTAATTAGAATAAATAGATTTATTTTTTTTATTAAATTTATCATATTTTTTAACACCTTTAATTACTTTAGCGCTCCTCCTTGCATAAACTTGAAACCCATTCTTTTGATAGAAAATTAACGCATTAGGATGATCTAAAGAATTAGTTTGTAAAATTAGCGGCTTAATATCAATTTCTTTTGACCTTTTAATAGCAAATTTGAGTAATTTTTTTCCATATCCTTTTCCTATAAAAGAATCAACTATACCTAAATGGACAATTTTAACCTCTTTAAGTGACCTATAATCTATTTCAAGAAAACCTATTATTTTATTTTTTTTAACCATAAAATAGATATCAACATTTTCATGATGTATAATTTTTTTAAGTTCTTCTTCGGATAATTTTAACCTACTAATCCAGTTATAATTAAATCCTATTTCTCTATATATTTTTTTGTATTGATAAGTAGTAATATTTTCTTTTTTTGTTATGTTAATATTGTTTTTAATTACAGGTATGTTTCCCTTTTCATAACCTGTATATTTAAGCCATGTTACTGTTGTTTCTATTAATTCTTCATTCATAACTATAATTCAAATAATATATATATTTTATATCTTTAGTTTTATATCATAAATTAAAAAATAGGAGCTTGTTTTGAGTATTTTTTATATTGCATTTGGTGGCGCAATTGGTTCTTTAATAAGATACTTAATAGGAGTTTTCCTGCAAAATACTAAATCAGGTTTTCCATTATCAACATTCTTAGTAAATGTTATAGGTTCGTTTGCCATAGGAATAATCTTTTATATTCTTAAGGATACCAATAATGAAAATTTAAAAGCATTTATCATTGTGGGCTTTCTTGGTGGTTTTACAACATTTTCAGCGTTTTCAATTGATGTCTTGAATTTAATTATAGAAAAACAGTATTTTACTTCAATGCTTTATATTTCACTGACTTTTATTCTTTCATTATCTGCGGTTTTCTTGGGTTTTCTATTTGTTAGGTTAATAATAGATTCATGAATAAAAATGATAATTATACAGTTTCAAATGATTTTTCTGGATCAAGATTAGATAGGTGGATAAAAAAACACTATCCAGAAATTTCTCACGGTGATTTAGAGGTTGCGTTAAGAAAGGGGCATATCAAAGTTAACGATAGAAAAACTAAATCTAACTACCGAATTAATTTGTCTGATAATATTTCTGTAAATTCCTTTCTAAGGGACAAAAAGAAACAAATTAAAAATAGCTATAAAAAGTCCTCAAAAAAAGAAATAGATAATATGTTAATTTATGAAGATGATGATATTTTAGTAATTAATAAGCCACATGGTATTGCTGTGCAGGGAGGGACTAAAATAAATAAACACATTGATGGATTACTCCAATCTTCATATAAATCTCTTCAACCTAGATTGGTTCATAGAATTGACAAAGAAACATCAGGTATTCTTTTGGTGGCATTAAATAGAAAAATAGCGGATTTTTTATCCTATTCATTTAGAAAAAAAAAGATAACAAAGTATTACTGGGCAATTACATATGGTAACCTTTCAAAAAAATCAGGAGTAATCGATAAAAGAATAAAAAGAAAGAATTCTAATACCTATACAGATGCATTAACTGAGTATATTAAGTATATGAATTTTAAAGATAAATTTAATTTTATGATTTATAAGCCTATTACTGGAAGAAATCATCAAATTCGAATACATTCTTATGATTTAGGTGTCCCAATTTTAGGTGATAAAAAATATGGTTATAACTTAGATGATAGTAAAAAGCTTCACTTACATAGCAAAAGTATAGAATTTCTTCATCCTAATGGAAAAAAAATGTATTTTGAAGCCGATTTACCTCCTCATATGCAGGAAACTTGGAATTTGTATAATTTACCGTATGAAGTAAAATTATAACACTATATACAAAGGAATAAAATGGAAGATGTAATAAAAGAGTTAGAAAAGAGACGGGAAAAAGCTAAACTTGGGGGTGGAAAAAAGAGAATAGATTCTCAACATTCCAAAGGAAAGTTAACCGCAAGAGAAAGAATAGAACTGCTTTTAGATGACGGTTCTTTTGAAGAGTATGACATGTTTGTTGAACATACTAGCACTGACTTTGGCATGGAAGATAATAAAATACCAGGTGATGGTGTTGTTATTGGGTCTGGAGAGATAAACGGGAGAACAGTTTTTCTCTATGTGAAAGATTTTACTGTATTTGGCGGATCCTTATCTTTATCTCATTCAAAAAAGATTAATAAAGTTCAAGACATGGCAATAAAAAATAATGCTCCTTTGATAGGTGTTTTAGATGCTGGAGGCGCTAGAATACAAGAAGGTATTGATTCATTAGGTGGTTATGCAGAAGTATTTCAAAGAAATGTTCTTGCATCTGGAGTGATACCGCAAATTTCATTAATTATGGGGCCATGCGCTGGAGGTGATGTTTATTCTCCCGCTCTTACAGATTTTATATTTATGGTTAGAGATACCTCATATATGTTTGTTACTGGCCCGGATGTTGTGAAAACTGTTACCAATGAGGAAGTTACAGCTGATGAGCTTGGAGGAGCAGATGTTCACACAACAAAATCATCCGTAGCAGATGGGGCATATGATAATGATATAGATATGATTTCTGATATCAGAAGATTTATAGATTTTTTACCATCCAGTAATATTTCTGGTGTTCCTAAGAAAAAAACAAAGGATAGTTCAAAAAGATCTGAAGAGAGCCTGGATTTTTTAATTCCTGAAAACTCCAATACTCCATATGATATAAAAGAATTTATTATAAAGTCTGTTGATGAGGCTGATTTTTTTGAAATTCAAAAAGATTTTGCAAAAAATATAGTTGTAGGATTTGGAAGAATAGATGGTTACACTGCGGGTTTTGTAGGAAATCAACCTTTAAATCTAGCAGGAGTTTTAGATTCAGATGCTAGTAGAAAAGCAGCAAGATTTGTCCGTTTTTGTGATTCTTTTTCTATTCCTATAGTTACTTTTGTAGATGTTCCTGGTTTTCTTCCAGGAACCAAACAAGAATATGGCGGATTAATTAAGAATGGAGCAAAGTTACTATATGCTTATGCAGAGGCGACAGTTCCAAAAGTTACAATAATTACTAGGAAGGCTTATGGAGGTGCATATTGTGTTATGGCCCCAAAACATCTTAGAGGTGATATAAATTACGCTTTACCGAGTGCTGAAATAGCAGTAATGGGAGCAAAAGGTGCAGTTGAAATACTATATAGAAAAGATTTAGATGATGAGGAGAAAATTAATAAGCACACTCAAGAATATGAAGAAAGATTTTTAAATCCTTTTGTTGCGGCTGAACGTGGCTATATTGATGATGTTATAATGCCTAGAAATATTAGACCTAGAATATCAAAGGCATTAAATCTTTTAAGAAACAAGAAATTATCAAACCCTTGGAAGAAACACGATAACCTTCCTTTATGAGATTAATATGTTTAATAAAATACTAATAGCGAATCGGGGGGAAATAGCTTGCAGAATTATTAAAACCTGTAAGAAATTAAAAATACCTACTGTAGCTGTTTATTCAGATGTAGATAGCAGAGCTTTACATGTTAGGATGGCCGATGAATCAATAAATATTGGTAAAGCTCCTTCTTCTGAGTCTTATCTTTTATCAGAAAACATTATTAAAGCTTGTAAAAATGTTGGTGCCGACGCTATTCATCCTGGTTATGGATTTCTTTCAGAAAATTATACATTTGTTAACGAACTAAATAGAGAGGGTATAGTATTTATAGGTCCACAGGCTGAACCAATTAGAGTTATGGGAGATAAAATTGAGTCTAAAATCTTTGCTCAAAAAGCTGGAGTTAATATAATACCTGGTCACCAAGAAGTTATTGTTAATTCTGAAGATGCAATAGAAATTTCAAAAAATATTGGTTTTCCGGTAATGATTAAAGCTTCCGCCGGAGGGGGTGGAAAAGGAATGAGAATTGCCAAAAGTATCGATGAGGTCGAAGAAGCATTTAACTCATCAATAAATGAAGCTAAGTCAAGTTTTGGAGATGATAGAATATTTATTGAGAAATTTATAGATAAACCACGACATATAGAAATACAAATTCTAGCAGATTCTCATGGGAATATAATACATTTAGGAGAAAGAGAATGTTCAATACAAAGAAGGAATCAAAAGATCATTGAAGAATCTCCAAGCCCTTTTGTGGATGAATCATTAAGAGAAACAATGGGAGATCAAGCTAAGAAATTAGCTTCATCAATTGGTTATACAAGCGCAGGTACAGTTGAGTTTATAGTGGATCAGAATAAAGATTTTTATTTTCTGGAAATGAACACGAGACTACAAGTTGAGCATCCTGTTACCGAACTTGTTACAGGCATAGATTTAGTAGAGGAGATGATAAGAATTGCTGCTGGAGAAGAGATAAAGTTAAAACAAGAAGAAGTAAATATTAATGGTTGGGCTATTGAATCAAGAATTTATGCTGAAGACCCAGAAAGAAATTTTATGCCTTCAACTGGTGTTCTTAATGATTATTTGGCGCCCGAAGATATTGATAATATTAGAAATGATACTGGTGTTTATGAAGGAGGTGAGATTTCAATATATTATGATCCTATGATTTCTAAATTATGCTCATTCGGAAAAGATAGAAGTGAAGCTTTGTTGTCTATGGAATCCGCATTAAACAATCATTATATTAAAGGAATTAAAAATAATATTAATTTTTTAACCGCTATAGTTAGAAATAAGAATTTTATTTCAGGTGAGATAAATACAGGATTTATTGATACTGAGTATCCTAACGGTTATAGCCCCAAGGTTAATAAAGAAAAGTATGCTTTATTATTTTCTTTGGCAGGAGCTTATCTTCATACTATTGAGCACTTTCACACAAGAAGGAATAGAATTAAGGATAACTTTTATGAAAAAACTTTAGTAGTTAATGTTGAAGATTATGAATTTGAGTTCAAAACCTATGATAAGCAAGACAATATAATTATCGAGTATAAAGATGATATAATTTCAGTTGATTCAGATCATAATCCAGGGAAAGCAATTACAAATATAAACATAAATAACAATAATTATACTTTCAAAATAGAAAAGATTATTAATGGTTATATTGTTGGTGGATATGGATATTCATCAGAATTAAAAGTCTTAAGTAAAAATGCTTCAATATTGTCC
Organism: Pseudomonadota bacterium; assembly: GCA_036230365.1. Classification (GTDB taxonomy): domain Bacteria; phylum Pseudomonadota; class Alphaproteobacteria; order MED-G09; family MED-G09; genus AG-430-B22. The sequence goes on along the minus strand of JAZAJI010000066.1, from coordinate 7,725 downwards.
AAGCATATGATTAGTAAAGAAACTAAATCAAATGAAAAGTTAGTTAAGTGCCCGATGCCAGGACTAGTTATCTCTTTAGATGTAGAAGAAGGACAAGATGTTGAGATAGGAGATAAACTTTGCACCATTGAAGCGATGAAAATGGAAAATATCATTAGATCAGAGATTTCAGGAAAAATTAAGAAAATACATTGCAAGAGCTCAGATAGTTTAAGTTCTGATCAAATTATATTAGAGTTTTTATAGGATTTAGCTTCTTTTTAAATGTAATTTCAAAATTTTTTAATAAAATATTATCAAAATTTTCATTATTTAATGTGTTTAAGTTTTCTTCAATGCTTGTAACATTTTTATGATCATTTCCACATGGATTAATTCCGCTAAAATTTTCTAAATTAGGATTTATATTAATACTTATCCCATGAAAGGTTATGCCTTTCCTAATCCTTAGGCCAATAGCAGCTATTTTCTTTTTACGGCTATCTTTTTTTACCCAAATGCCTATATGATCTTTATCTGCAATAGCTTTTATTCCTATGTCATTTAAAGATCTAATAATCCATTCTTCTAATAAATTGATAAACCCTCGAATATCATACCCTTCTTTTCTAATATTTAATAAAAGATAAACTACTAATTGACCTGGGCCATGATATGTAAATTGACCACCTCTATTTGTTTTATGTACTTTAAATTTATTTGGTTTTAATAAGTCTTTCGATTTTGCGCTAGTTCCAGCAGTGTAAATATTATCATGCTCTAAGAGCCATAAAAATTCATTGCAATTACCTTTATAAATTTCATTAACTTTTCTTTCCATAAATTCAACCGACTTAAGGTAGTCAACTAAGTTCTTTTCTAAAAAGTAATCTACTTTATTATTGTTCATGCTGCTGTCAGTTTAATAATTTTATAATTACTTTACTATTCATTATTAAAAATTGGTATAAATGAATGATAATTGCGGCCGTGGCGGAACTGGTAGACGCGCAGCGTTGAGGTCGCTGTGGGGTAAAACCCGTGGAAGTTCGAGTCTTCTCGGCCGCACCATTGAGGAATAATTGAATGAATAAAAATACCGAAAAAAATATTATTTCTTTTAAAGATCAGTTTGATCCATCGCTTGTTTCGGAAATTATATCTTATGTTGATTCTGGAGATCAAGATTCAGTTATAAGGTTAATTAAAAAATTACCACCTTCTGATATCGCCGATATTATCAATTTACTAAAACCTTCAGAAAGGAAATCTTTTATTGAATGCATAAAAGATGAATTTCAGCCTGAAATTTTATCTGATTTAGAGGATTTAGTTCGTGAGGAAGTAATAAAATACTTGGGCTACAATTTTGTTGCCAATATTTTACCAAAACTAGAAACGGATGATGCTGTTCATGTAATTGAAGATTTAAAGGATAATGAAAAAGATTTAATTCTTCAAAAGATTCCTCAAATTGATAGAGAGGAACTTCAATTATCTTTAAATTATCCAGATGATAGTGCTGGTCGGTTAATGAGTTTGGATTTTGTTTCTGTGCCACCATATTGGAATGTTGGAGAAGTAATAGATTATTTTAGAAAAAATAAAGAACTTCCTAATGAATTTTATGAAATTTATTTAATAGACCCTTATTTTAAACCTATCGCCACTTTGTCTTTATCCAATATTTTAAAATCAAATAGATCCAGTAGGCTTGAAGACTTACAATCTAATCATTTTGTTACTATTCCTGCAAAAATGGATAAGGAGTTAGTTGCGCATGAATTTGAAAGATTTGATTTGGTTTCTGCGCCTGTAATTGATGAGAATGATAGATTAATTGGGGTCATAACAGCTGATGATATAGTTGATGTAATAAAGGATGAAGCAGGAGAAGATATTAAATTTCTTGGAGGCGTTGGAGATGAGAATATTACCGATAATGTCTTAAAGGTCTCAAGAGGAAGATTTTCTTGGTTATTTGTCAACCTTTTAACAGCTATTCTAGCTTCTATTGTTATAGGGATTTTTGATGCAACTATACAAGAGATGGTGGCTCTAGCAATTCTTATGCCGATAGTTGCATCAATGGGGGGTAACGCAGGAACACAAACCTTAACTATTGCTGTTAGATCTTTATCAACAAGAGAGTTGGTGCCTCTTAATTATAAAAGAATTATAAATAAAGAAATATTAGTAAGTCTTTATAATGGAATATTTTTTGCAATTATAATTGGCACACTAAGCGCCATTTGGTTTTCTAATTTGTCTTTAGGCGTTGTTCTTGCTTTTGCTATGGTTCTTAATATGGTTATAGCTGGCCTATCAGGAATTTTAATACCCTTATCTTTAAATAAAGTAGGAATTGATCCAGCTATCGCATCTACTGTTTTTTTAACTACAATCACAGATGTAGTAGGTTTTTTTGTATTTTTAGGTTTGGCTGCTTGGTTACTTGTTTAAGCTGATATGATTTTAAGATTAAAAAGTAAAATAAAAACTTTGTGGTTAATATTGGTTCTCCAAATATTCTTATCTGATATTCTTTATTCAAAATGGGAGGAAGGAATACCTTTACCAAAAGCTAAAAGCGGTACCGTTGCCACTACTATAGATAATAACATATATGTATTAGGTGGAAAGGGTATTATTGGTACATCGCCTTTATCAGAAATATATGATTTTAAAGGAAAGATTTGGAGGCCAATTAGTATTTTTCCTAAAGAAACACAAGGATTTAGAGTTATTAAATTTGGAAATCAAATTTTCTTATGTGGCGGCTTTGATGGTGAAAATATAACAAATTCCTGCTGGATTTATGACGATACTCTTTCCAATTGGTCAGAATCTGAACCAATGCCATTTGCTAGAACAGAACATGTAATGGTTAAGATTGATAATGAAGTATTTATTCTTGGTGGGGCAGGGGAAAGCCTTGATATGATGATGTCTTATAATTTATTAACAAGGAAGTGGAGCTACAATAGTCTAAATTTTGATACATTACCTTATTCTTCTGGCTTTAATTCATTTAATAATAAAATTGCAATAGTTGGAGGAATAAATATCTCTAATAATATGACTACAAATATTTTTATAACTTATGACCCAAAGCTCAAAGAATGGAAAAAACATATGAATTATCCTTTAAATATATCATCTTCATCAGTTCAGCAGATAGGTAAAAAATTACATGTAGTTGGAGGAAAATCCTTAAATCCAAACAAAACATTTGATTCCCATTTTTCTTTTTATGAAGGGGTTTGGAAATCAAGAAAGCCTTTACCTACTCCAAGACACGATATGTCTTCAGCGCTTGTTAAAGGAAATTGGTTTATTATAGGTGGGGCAATTAGTCCTGGCGTATTTTCTCTTTTTTCACCCACTGATGTTGTTGAGGTTTATAGTGAAAAATGACTGTTGTTCATTTAAAAAAATTATGCGTCGGAGCTGAAAATGTTAATAATTTATATGAGAGACAATGCGCTATTAGAAAAAAATATAAAAAAACTATCCATATAACTAGAATGTTTCCTAAAAAACATAACGAATTAAAGAATGGGGGTTCTATTTTTTGGGTTTTCAAGGGGTACATAAGGGCAAGACAATCAATACTGGATATAGAGCGCTTTACTGCTAAAGATTCAATAAAAAGATGCAAAATATTTCTAGCTGATGAAATTATTCTTACTACTCATAAAAAAGAAAGACCTTTTCAGGGATGGAGATATTTTGAAGATAAAGATACACCAAATGACATTGAATTATTTAATCAAGAAAAATTTGATAGTGAGAATGAAAATCTTGTTTCCGAATTAAGTAAACTAGGTTTAGTTTGATGTCTTTTCTTATTCTAGGAATAATTTCTCTTCTAATAGCATTCTTAATAATTAAATATATTACTCTAATAGATTCAAAACGATTCCAAGATATAATAAAGGTTTTTTCAGGTATAACATTTCTTGCGTTATCTATTTTTTTACTTTTAAGAGGATTTTATTATATTTCAGGACCATTACTTGCTTTATCGTTATGGTTAACGAGATTAAAAACCATTTATGATATTTTTAACTCATTTAAAACTATAAATAATAAAGAAATTATTATTGATAAAAAAGAAGCTTATGAAATTTTAGGTCTTGATTTCAGCGCAAGTAAAGATGATATTATAACTGCACATAGGGCTTTAATAGAGAAGAATCATCCTGACAAAGGTGGATCAAACTATTTAAGTTCAAAAATTAATAAGGCTAGAGATATTTTGTTAAGGGAGTTCAAGGAATAAAATAAATGTCAAAACAAGATAAATTTACTGATATTGATGATCAAACTAAGACTCAAACTAAGGAAAAATTAAAAAAACCATCCCTTTATAAGGTTTTGCTCTTAAATGATGATTACACACCTATGGAGTTTGTTATTTTTCTTTTACAGAAATTTTTTCACAAAAATAATGATGAAGCAACCAAGATAATGCTTCATGTGCACCAAAATGGTGTTGGGGTGTGTGGTGTTTTTCCTTATGAAATTGCAGAAACAAAAGTAATTCAAGTTTTAGAAACCGCTAAGAAAAATGATCATCCTCTGCAGTGCACAATGGAAAAGGCATAAGATGGCTGGTTTTTCGCAAAGCTTAGAAGATTCTCTTCAACGCTCAATTGATTTTGCTGCAAAGAATAATCATGAACATGTAACCGTAGAGCATTTGCTTTTATCTCTTCTTGAGGATCAAGATGCTATTAATCTTTTAAAAGCTTGTGATGTAAAATTAGACTTATTAAAAAATGATTTAATTGAATTTATTGAGGAGCAGAAATATCTTATTTTGGATAATAAAGATCAACTACCTGAACCTACGGCAGGATATAGAACGGTAATAACTAGAGCGGCTATTCATGTCCAACAATCTGGAAAGAATGAAGTAAATGGAGCAAATGTTTTAGTTGCAATATTCTCTCAACAAGAAAGTTACTCTGTTTATCTTTTAGAAAAGCAAAATGTATCAAGATATGATGCAGTTCAGTTTTTGTCTCATGGAATAAGAAAGGACCAAGATTATACCTCTATTAATACGACATCTGAGTTCAATGATGATGATTTAGAAGATAATAACAAAAAAAGTCCATTAGATGCTTTTTGTGAAAATCTTAATGATAAAGCTAGAAAACAATTAATTGACCCGTTAATTGGTAGAGATGATGAAGTTCAAAGGTTAATTCAGATTTTATGTAGAAGAAGAAAAAACAATCCTTTGTTGGTAGGTGATCCAGGTGTTGGAAAAACTGCAATTGTAGAAGGATTGGCTTATAGGATAGTTTTTGAAGATGTTCCTTCAGTAATAAAATCCTCAACTATTTACTCTCTAGACATGGGAGCGCTTTTAGCGGGGACAAGGTATAGAGGAGATTTTGAAGAGAGAATAAAAGCAGTTCTTAAAGAGATAGAGAATATTGATAATTCTATTTTATTTATCGATGAAATTCATACAGTAATTGGTGCTGGGGCAACTTCTGGAGGGGCTATGGATGCCTCGAATCTTTTGAAACCTTACTTACAAAATCAACAAATGAGATGTGTGGGATCAACAACATATAAAGAATTTAGACAATTTTTTGATAAGGATAGAGCTTTATCTAGAAGATTCCAAAAAATTGATGTTGATGAGCCAAGCTTAGAAGACACAATAAAGATACTATTAGGTCTTAAGGCGAAATTTGAAGAGTTTCACGGTTTTGAGTATTCTGATGATTCAATTCATTGTGCTGTTGAGTTATCTTCAAGATATATGAATGATAAAAAATTACCTGACAAAGCTATCGATGTTATAGATGAAACAGGAGCTGCAAAAAGATTAGCTTCTTCTAAAGGTAAAAAAATTATAACAGAGAAAGATATTGAAGAAACAATTGCCAGAATGGCAAAAATACCTTCTCGAAATATCTCAAGAGATGACACTAAAAAATTAAAAGATTTAGGCAAATCATTAAAACGTATGGTTTTTGGCCAAGATAAAGCGATAGATGAAATTGTAACTTCAATTAGATTATCAAGAGCAGGTTTGAGAGACCTTCAAAAGCCAATTGGCTCTTACTTGTTTACAGGACCAACAGGAGTTGGAAAAACAGAACTTGCAAGACAATTATCTTTAGTTCTAGATGTTGAGTTATTAAGATTTGATATGACTGAATTTATGGAAAGGCATACAGTCTCAAGATTAATAGGAGCACCTCCTGGTTATGTTGGATTTGATCAAGGTGGGTTATTAACTGATGGTGTTGATAAATCTCCTTATTCGGTTGTTCTTCTTGATGAAATCGAAAAAGCTCACCCAGATATATTTAATATTCTTTTGCAAATAATGGATTATGGAACTTTGACAGATCAAAATGGACGAAAAGTAGATTTTAGAAATACAATAATTATTTTAACAACTAATGCCGGAGCTTCTGACCTAGCTAAACCTGCCCTAGGTTTTAATAGAGATAAAAGGGAAGGAGATGATGTTGAGGCAATAGATCGTTTATTTAATCCTGAATTTAGAAACAGATTAGATGCTATAATTTCCTTTAATTCATTACCAGATAAAGTAATAGCTAGAGTCGTTGAAAAATTTATCCTTGAATTGGAGGCTCAGCTAGATAATAAAAATGTGTTTATTGAGATTTCAAAAGAAGCTGCCATATGGATAGGAAAAGAAGGTTATGATGAAAATATGGGGGCTAGACCTCTCAGCAGGCTTATTCAAGAAAAAATAAAGAAACCAATTGCAGAAGAAATTTTGTATGGAAAATTATCTAATGGAGGTAATATTAAAGTTGATTTAAAAGATAAAAAACTAACTTTTGACTATAAGCCCTTTAAAAAGAGCAGAAAGAAAAAAGAAAAAGAAAAAGAAACTGAAATTTAACTTTTAAGAGCTATTTTTATTTTATCTGCCTCAAATTGCAATTTATCAACACTTTCTATTTCTCTTGAATGAAATTTATAATCTAAACCTTCACTTCTTTGAATCACATGAAAATGTAGATGAAAAACTGTTTGCCCTGCATCTTCACCATTGAGTTGTATAATCATTACGCCTGTAGGTGAATAAACTTTTTTTACGGCAATTGCTATTTCTTGAGTGGCTTTTAACATTGGCTGCATATAATCTTCAGGAAGACCTAATAAGTCTGATGTTTCATATTTTGGGATTACTAATGTATGCCCAGGCGCTTGAGGCATTAAATCCATGAACGCTAATACCTTTGAATTTTCAAGAACTTTTATACATTCTGCTTCACCTCTTAAGATTTTAGCAAAAATGTTATCTCTATTATAAGCCATTTTTTCTCCTTAGTTTGCTTTTGAAAGGAATGTTTTCATTTAATTGTTTTATATTGTTTTGAATAAATTTTCGTTCATCTTTTAAATAATTTGATATAGCTTCAGAGAAATCAATATCTTTTATCCAATGAGCAGAATATGTCTTTGAAGGAATATAACCCCTGGATATTTTATGTGCGCCTTGAGCTCCTGCTTCGACTTTTGATAGTTTATTAGTTATTGCATATTCTATTGCTTTGTAATAACAAACTTCAAAATGTAAATTCTTATAATGCTCTATAGATCCCCAATTTCTACCATAAATAGTACTGCTGCCTAAAAAATTCAATGCCCCGGCAATATAATTATTATCTTTTTTTACCATAATTAGTAAGACTTTATCTGATAATGTCTCTCCAATTAAACTAAAAAAATTTCTTT